>CAXMOT010000029.1:0-13821 GCA_964195105.1 uncultured Gemmatimonadales bacterium
ACCGATTATTCTCGTTAAATAGCGGGCTATTCGCCTCAAATAATCGAAAAATCTGCCTCAAACAGATCTTTCCCTCGTTACGATCACCTAAGTCCGACAACCTCCTGGACAAATTGGAGGCAGGGAAAACTCATCGCCACCAGTTCGGGGGGATGCTTAGGGAAGTAAGAATTCGGGGAGTTTGTGCGCTGGAGTTGCAGGGGCAGTTTGCTTGATTAGCAGAGCCCGGATGGGTTTAACCTGTAACAGCCAGTGCCGCCGGGGAGCCCGGCGGCACTGGTGATGATTCGCTAACAGCTGATTACGCTGGAGAGGGGTGCCAGCCGGCATCCGCCCAAAGCTGACCTGATACCACCGAATTTGAAATCATAAAGCAAATCGCATCAGCTATCTCCATCGGACGAATGAGTCGGCCCAGCTGGGTATCGGGCAATACGTTGGCTTCGATGTATTCTTTACCCATTGCCTGAACCATGGGCGTATCTGTAAACCCCGGGTGGATAACACCGCAACGTACGCCGTGAAAAATAGCTTCCTTGGTTAAGGTTGAAGCGGCACCTTCCAGGCCCGCCTTGGTGGAAGCATAGGACACCTGTCCTTTGTTCCCTTGGGATGAAATTGAGCCTATAAAAATAACGGTGCCACGAACACCTTCATCTGGATGCCATTTCTTCAGGCCCTGCTGCATGCGGTATTCCGCGATCCGCGCTATCATTTCCATGGCCCAGTAGACAGGTGCGATGAGGTTGACATCGACTACCAATTTGAAATCTTCGATCGGGTAAATCCGCGCCTTTTTGGATTCTTTGTTAACGCGAACGGCCAGGGCATCACGCGTGATGCCAGCCGCCGGGACACAGATGCTGACGGTACCAACGTCACGCTGCACTTCATCAAAAACCGAGGTTCTGAACTCATCGGAGGTGACATCCCCACGAAACGCGAGCGCCACGTCTCTACCGGACTCTTCGTTGATTTCACTCGCCGCATCAAAAACACGCTCTGTCAAATCGACCAGCACCACTTTCTTCGCGCCGCGCGCCGCCAGATCAAGCGCAACCGCCTGGCCAATGCCGCTCGCCGCGCCCGTAATAACCGCAACTCGATCTTTAATCTCCATACATTGTCCTCTGAAATAATGGTTAAAAATAAGCAGGGCGTGATCATACCAGACTCTTGTGCATTGCGGAATAAATACTTTGATTATCCTTTGTTTTGCACCTGTTTGGGGTCAGTGTAAAAACTATTGCCCGGCCCAGCAGGCGTGAATTGGTTTTTACTCTGATTCCAACTACCCCTCAAATTGCAACGCAGAAATCCGTGTTACGTCCCCCGTTTACGCGCTACTATTCGTCCTACCACACTGCTTCGCTCATTCAGGAGATTACTATGAATTTAAAAGTCGCTTTGTTAGGAGGAGGTTCCTGGGGTACCACCGTCGCATCGCTGGTCGCCCGTAATACCGACATTACCCTGTGGGCACGCGATGAGGCCACGATTAACGAAATTAACACGCAACACACCAACGAGAAATACCTGCCGGGCGCCAAGTTACCCGCGGGTTTAAAAGCCACCACCAGCATCGAGGAAGCCGTCAGCAGCGCCGATGTGGTGGTGATGGGGATACCTTCGCAAGGGTTTCGGCACGTCCTCGAAGAGGTCGGGGCACATGTGCGAGCGTGGGTTCCCGTTGTCAGCCTGACCAAGGGGCTGGAACTCGATACCGGCATGCGCATGACCGAAATCGTTCAACAGGTAATGCCCGGACACCCGGTAGGCGTGCTCACCGGGCCGAACCTTGCACGCGAGATTATGGCCGGACAGGCGGCGGCCAGTGTTATTGCGATGGATGACAAGATCATTATTCGCGAGCTGCAGGCAGTGTTTCATAGCGGGGTTTTCCGTGTGTATACCAACGACGACGTTGTCGGCTGCGAACTGGGCGGCGTGCTAAAAAATATTATCGCTATCGCGGTGGGCATGGGAGATGGGCAGGGCGCGGGCGACAATACCCGTTCGGCACTGATCACGCGTGGGCTTGCAGAGGTCACCCGGCTGGGTGTTGCGATGGGCGGGCGCGCCGAGACCTTCGCTGGGCTTGCGGGCATGGGCGACATGATCGCCACCTGTACCAGCCCGCAAAGCCGCAACCGGCACGTGGGCGTCGAGTTGGGTAAAGGCCGCAACATACAGGAAATCATCGAGCAGATGGTGATGGTAGCCGAAGGGGTCAAGAGCGCACCTGCGGTCATCGCGCTGGCAGATAAATATGACGTCGATATGCCCATTGCCCGCGACGTCTACCGCGTTATTCATGAGGGCGGCACCGCGCAACAGGCCTACCGCGGTTTGTTGCGCACCAGCCCGGGTGCCGAGTCGGAGCCGGGTTAATGAAACCTGCGCAAGCAACCTTCAAGGGCGTGGCAGACGCGAATATTTTCTACCAGGTATGGCAGCCTGACGGCCCCCCCCGAGCCGTTATTATGATTGCCCACGGAGTCTCCGAACACAGCGGGCGCTACCAGCAACTCGCAGAATATTTTGCGGAACACGGCTATGTGGTCGCGGCTGTTGATCATGAAGGCCATGGCAAATCTGATGGGACTCCGGGCTTTATCGAGCGTTTCGACCACTATGCCCAAACACTCGAATTGCTGCGCACACGCCTGCAAGCCGATTACCCCGAGCTGCCTTTTATATTATTGGGGCATTCCATGGGCGGACTGGTTGCGGCATATTATTTGCTGGAAGCGCAGTCAAAGTTTGCGATGTGTGTGTTATCCGGACCGGCCATCAAGAGTGATGTTGAGCCCCCGGCCTGGCAAGTAGTTATTATACGCTGGCTTGCGCGCTGGCTGCCAAAACTGGGCGTCCTGCAGTTGGACACCAACGCCATAAGCCGCGATCCGGAAGTAATCGCCGCCTATAAGAAAGATCCGCTGGTCTACACCGGAAAGTTATCCGCAAGGCAGGTCGTTGAGATGTTCGACGCCATGCACACAGTGGAGCGAGACGCGCACAAGATAAGCCTGCCGCTGCTGCTGTTGCATGGCAGCGAGGACCGATTAACGGCACCGGCGGGTTCGCAATTTCTGTATGACAACGTCAGTTCGACCGAAAAATCACTGAAGTTTTATCCCGGCCTCTACCACGAAATATTTAATGAACCGGAAAAGCTTGAGGTATTTAAGGACGTCCTGTCGTGGTGTGATTCGCAGCTAGAGCACCTCTAGCTGCCGGCATCAATACGCCTTGAACTCCGGCCAGGAATGCAAGGGAACTCGCCCAATTTGCAGCAATACCAGGGACAGGCTACCGATTAGCTTGAACCGGGTAAATTTCCCCCGGCACCCTGCTGTTCCCTGGCTATCACATTGGTGTGTTGCCAGCGATTCTGGCGCCAGCGCCAGTAATAAATCATGCAGCGAACGCTTTCATCCACAACTGCCGATACCAGCACCCCGGTTAACCCATAGCCTAATACGATGGCGAGAATATAGGCCAGGGGCATTGCCACCAGCCAGGTAAAAGACAGGCCGGTTATGGAGATAAACCAGCCATCGCCTGTGCCCCGCAAGGCATTACCCGTGATGATATTGATTGCGCGACCGGGTTCCGACAGGAACGCCAGCAGGAAATAAATACTGGCCATGGAAATGATGTCCTGGTTGTCGGTATATAAGCGCATCAATGCGCCGGCATTTACAAGATAAACCAGGCCGATGATGCTTATTCCCACGAGCACAATCCGCAGGCATTGGTGCAATTGCCTGTTGGCCTGCAGATATTTTTTGGCGCCTACCAGTTGCGCGATAATCACTTCGTTGGCCGTACTGAATGCCATGGTAATAACTAATAGCGTCAAGTAGGTGTTGAAGGTATAGGTGCGAGCGGCCAAGGCCGCGGCCCCCACCTGGGCGACTATGCCGCTGAGCACGATCATGTTGATATCAAAGGACATGGGCTCTACCACGCTGGGGCCAACAATACGGCCGACCTGCCGGCTATAGTCTTTCCACCTCTCGCGGATAACGACAAAATCAAAACGCAGCTTGAGTTTAAGGAACACCACCAACACCAGGATTAAGATGCCAACACAGGAAGCGATGACGCTGACCCAGGCAATTCCCGGCAAACCATAAGCCGGGCAGCCAAACCAGCCAAATACCACCATACCGTTGCCCAGGACATTCAACGAAAAACCTACCAGGTTGGAAAACAGGTTCCACTGGGGCAAGCCATAGAGGGTCAATATGCTTTGGAAGATGCTCCGGATACCCCAGGCGCCAACCATGAAGGCCGCTATCGACAGGTATAAATCGGCCATTGACTTAATTTCGGGGGGCAAGCCCATCACGGTGGTGACGAACGGTCCGAGGAAATAGATCAGGCAGACTGCAAATATGGACGCAAACACCAGCATGACCCCGTAGACAAAGATCGTTGCATTTGCCTGGGGGTAATCGTCGGCGCCCATCCGCTGGCTAGCAACACTGGAGCCCGCGAATGCGGTAACGAATAGCAGCGTGTTAGCAAAGAACAGGAAAGCCATAATCGAACCGACCGCCGCGGCTGCATTGTCCGAAATACGGCTCAGGAAGTAGGTATCCATAAGCGGGATGGTGAATACCAGGGTCTGTTCCAGCAACATGGGTCTAGCCATGCCCCACAGGCCTTTTTGCATGACCCGGCTGGTCGTGCCTGTGGTTCCCGCCGGCTGTGCGTTTGGCGTATCCGGGTTGGATTGCTGGTTGCTTGAGTCTGTCATATGAGTGCTATAAATTTGGGCAGGCAATTGAAGCAGCGCTTACGTCCAGGGTCAATATCCTATTTCGCTCGTTTACTGTTCCCGGTTCCGGGGACAGGAGTTCTGGAGACAGTTTATCTAGCAGGCGTAACAGTACGAATCAGAAACATCCATCAATACGCCTGCGCCGGCAGCCAGGTCACGATATCCTGCCACGCAAATATAAGCGCCAGGCCGACCAACTGGAGCAGGATAAACGGCATCACGCCACGATAGATGGTGGCCACGCTAATGCCGGGCGGCGCGACGCCCTTCAGGTAGAAGATCGCGAAACCGACGGGCGGCGTGAGGAACGATGTCTGCAGGCACACTGCGAACAAAACCGTGAACCAAACCAGGTCATAACCGAGACCGATCACCACCGGTGCCACCAGCGGCAGGATAATCAACGAGATCTCAATCCAGTCGAGGAAAAATCCGAGCAGGAATGTCGCGAACAGTATCGTGATGATGATCCCGGACGGCTCGAACGGCAGGCCCAGCAAGGCGCCTTCGATTAGCTGGTCACCACCGAGGCCGCGCAAGACCAGGGAATAAGCGGTCGCGCCGAGGAATATCGCAAAGATAAACGCGGTCGTGGTGGTGGTCTGGCGCAGCACATCGCGCAGCACATCGCCATTAAGCTGGCGATTCGCGAGAGCCAGCAAGGTGGCTCCAAAGGCCCCTACCCCGGCTGCCTCGGTCGGTGTTGCTATACCGGCGAAGATACTGCCCAGCACTGTAATAATTAGCACGGACGGCGCGAGCACGGCTTTGAGCACACCGAACACGACGCGCAGGCCGATCGGCTCGGTGGTCTCCGGAACCGGCATATCCTGGGGGCGCAGCAAACCGATGACCAGCAGATAACCGATATACAGCGAGCCCAGCAACAACCCCGGAAACACCGCACCGAGGAACAGGTCACCCACCGGCATCGCCAGTCGGTCGGCCATCAGCACCAGCATGATGCTCGGCGGTATCAGAATGCCCAAGGTGCCGACCGCACACACAGTACCCGCGGCGAGCTCTTTCTTATAGCCCTGCTCCAGCATCACCGGTAGGCCGAGCAGCGCCAGCAACACCACCGAGGCACCGATGATACCCGTGGTGGCCGCCAGCAAGACGCCGATGATCGTCACCGTGATCGCCAGCCCGCCGCGCACGCGACCGAATAGCTTGACGATGTTAGTCATCAGATCGCCTGCAACACCCGAACGATCCAGCATCAGTCCCATGTAAATGAACATCGGCAACGCGACCAACACCCAGTTATTCATGACGTCCCAGATGCGATCGATGGCCAGCGAGGTGTACGCCCAGTCGACACCCAGTGCAAAGCCAAGGTCGACCTCCAACACGATGGCAATCGCGGTAAACAGCACCGCGAGCCCGCCCAGCACCCACGCCACCGGAAAACCGGTGAATATGAGGGCAATAAACGCCACAAACATCAGGATCGAGAGACTATCCTTGATCGTCACGCCTGATCCCTGGAAAGGGAGCGCGGCGCGCCAAACAGGAAGGCGGTTACCCGCAGCAAGCGACCGAAGCCGGCGACAAGCAGCAACGCGAAGCCGATAAACAGGAACCCCTTGATCGCCCAGCGATAGGGCAAACCGCCGGCGGCATCGGAGACTTCTCCGCTGCTGAAGGAATAACCGACGAACGGCACTGAAAACACCAGTATCAACAGGACGAACGGTAGGAACAGCAGCAGCAGGCCATACAGTTCTATCCACGCCCTGGCAACAGGACTGAGCCGAGCGTGCATTACGTCCACCCGGACATGGTTGTCAGTATCCAGGCACACTGACAGACCGAGCAGGAAACCCACCGAGTACAGGTGCCACTGGATTTCCTCGAATTCAATCCGGCCCTCCCCAAACACGTAACGCAAGGTGACGTTAAGGACGATGACGCCGAGCAGTAATATCCAGACCCAGGACAGCGCGGCAGCGAGACGCGCCAGCATGCGGCTAATGGCCGCCGACACCCGCGTGTGAGGCAAGTCGTCCCGATGGGGAAGGGTTTCCTGGATCAGCTCGGAATCAAGACTCATGGGTATGTCGAGGACCAAAGTGGTGCGAGCGGCTTATGCATACTGCGAGGCTGCCCTGCTCCGCGCATCACTCAAAGTCCCGTGGCAGGTAAGCGACCCGTTTCCAGTGCTTGTAGTCTTTGCGGAACGCGCGCTGCGAGGCCAGTATTTCGGCAAAATCCGCGTCATCACTCGCCGCTTCTTCCAGCACGGTGTTGGTGACCCGGCGTAATTCCTCAAGCACATCGCGCGCCAGGACCCCGGCCGTCACACCCTTCTCCGAATAGGCTGCCAGGATTTCGCCCTGTAGGGCCTCGCTGCGCGCCAGGTTGCGGGTCACTCCTGCTGTGCAGGAGAGTTCGAGCATATTACGATGCGCCTCGGGCAAGCCGTTCCACAGGTCGAGGTTGACCACCAGGTGAAACGCCGTGAACGGCTGGTGCCAACCCGGGAAGTAGTTGTATTTAGCGACCCGATCCAGGCCAAGTGCCTGGTCGACGACAGGCAGGGAAAACTCCGTCGCATCGATCGCGCCTTGCGCCAGCGCCTGGAAGATTTCGCTGCCCGGCAACATGGTCACGGAGGCGCCCACCCGCTGCATGACCTCGCCACCGAGGCCGGCAAATCGGATCTTGAGACCTTCCAGGTCAGCCAGGCTGTCAATCGGTTCGCGAAACCAGCCGGCCGTCTCCGGGCCAATCAATCCGCACAGTAAGGGGTGGATGTCATAGCGGTGATAGAGGGCTTCACTGAGTTCGCGTCCGCCGGCCTCGTACCACCAAGCCATGAATTCCCATGGCTCAAAACCGAAGGGTACCGCGGAAATCAATGGCGACGCCGGGATCTTGCCCTGGTCGTAGCCCAGCCAGGTATAACCCGATTGCACTTTCTTCTCGCGCACCGCATCGACGATCGAGAACGATGGCACCAGTTCGCCGGGCTCATAAATATCGAGTTTGAAGTCGCCGGCGCTGGCCCGATCGAGAATGCCGGTGACGTAAAGAACATTGTCGCCTAATGCCGGCAGGTTGGTACCGAAGGCGATCGGCAATTTCCAGCGCACTTGCTCACGAACATTGAGCGAACCTGCCGGCTGCGAAGCCACCGGGGCGGCTCCGGGCGGTCGAATCGCGAGTGATGCGAGCACCCCCACCAACAGCGCCACAATGACAGCGACGGCGGCGGCGCGCCCGGAAATCCTGTTGGGTTCAGTCATGACGAGGTAAGCAGCGCCGCATTATCTATGAACGATCGCAGGCATGCAGCGCTGCTAACCTTCATGGGCCATGGCGACGGCACGAAACATCGCACGCGCCTTGTTGAGGGTTTCTTCCCATTCCATGCGCGGCACGGAATCGGCTACTACACCGCCACCGGCCTGCGTATACAGCATGTTGTCCTTGATCACCGCGGTACGAATGGCAATGGCTGTATCCATATTGTCTTCCCAGGAAATGTAGCCCACCGCGCCGCCATATATACCGCGCTTGACCGGCTCTACCTCATCGATGATTTCCATGGCCCGAATCTTCGGCGCGCCGCTCAAGGTCCCGGCAGGCAAGGTCGCCTTCAACACATCGATGGCACACATACCCGGCTGCAATTCGCCAATCACATTGGACACGATGTGCATCACGTGGGAATAGTGCTCGACGATCATCTGGTCGGTCACTTCCACGGTACCCGTCTTCGCCACCCGCCCCACATCGTTGCGACCCAGGTCGATCAGCATCAGGTGTTCGGCGATTTCCTTGGGATCGGCGAGCAGTTCCTGCTCCAATGCCTGGTCCTCGGCTGCGGTGCGTCCCCGCGGGCGAGTGCCGGCGATTGGTCGCACGGTGATAACACCGTCCTCCACCCGGGTCAGGATCTCCGGCGACGAGCCGACGATATAAAAATCCTTCAGGTTGAGGTAATACATGTAAGGCGAGGGATTGAGGTTACGTAACGCCCGGTACAGGTTGATCGGCTTGGCAGCAAACGGGATCGACATCCGCTGCGACGGCACCACCTGCATGATATCGCCGGCCAGGGTGTACTCCTTGATGCGTTCCACCGCCGCCTCGTATTCCTCGCGGGTAAAGTCGGAGCGAAAATCACTCTCGTTGACACTCAAGGTGTCGGCGGCCGCGGTCGCGGCATCGAGATTAACCTCACTGGGGGTCGGCAGGTTGCGTTGCAGTTGCCCAACCAGTTCCTGGAGGCGCTGCTGCGCCCGCTCATAGCTCCCCGTCACCGCCGGATCGGCATGAATGATCAGGCTAAGGGTGCCAGCCAGGATATCAAACACCAGCACTTCATCGGACACCATCAGCAGGATATCGGGGTTGCCCAACGGATCGGGTGGCGCAGACTCACGCAGGCGCGGCTCGATATAACGCACCGTATCGTAACCGAAGTAACCTACCAGGCCGCCGGTAAAACCGGGCAAGCCATCCAGCTCGGGTACGCGAAACCCGGCCTGGAAATCCTTGATATACTCGAGCGGGTCGTCTTCGTGGGTGGTTTGGGTCACCACGCCATCGACTTCGATCGACACGTCGTTGCCTGACACCTTCAACACGGTGCTGCTGGACAGCCCAATCATGGAGAAGCGTCCCCATTTTTCACCGCCCTGCACCGATTCAAACAGGTAGGAATAAGGCCCATCCGCTAACTTGAGATAGGCACTCAAGGGCGTATCCAGGTCGGCCAATACCGTTGTCGAGACGGGAATACGGTTATAACCCTCAGCCGCGAGCGCCGCGAACCGATCTGCGGTCACTGGTGTCATGCCCGTTCCAACTCTGCCCGCATTGCAGCAATGGTGGCCGGATAGTCATCGCTATTGAATACCGCAGAGCCCGCCACGAACGTATCCGCGCCGGCCGACGCTATCGCACCTATATTGCCGATGCCGATGCCACCATCCACTTCCAGCCGGATCTGCCGACCGCTGGCGTCAATCAACTTGCGCGCCTGGCGAATCTTGTCGTAGGTACGCGGAATAAACTTCTGGCCACCGAAGCCCGGGTTAACCGACATCAGTAGCACCATATCCACTTTATCCATCACATGCTCGAGGCAATGCAACGGGGTTGCCGGATTAAACACCAGGCCACTCTTGCAACCGCCTTCGCGCACCAGTTGCAGGGAACGATCGATATGCTCGGAGGCTTCGGGATGAAACGTAATGTAGCTGGCACCCGCGTCAATAAAGTCACCAATGATGCGGTCAACCGGCTTCACCATCAGGTGCACGTCAATCGGGGCCGTCACGCCATGTTTGCGCAGCGCTTCGCACACCAGCGGCCCGATCGTGAGATTGGGGACATAGTGATTATCCATTACGTCGAAATGAACAATATCTGCACCGGCTTCGAGCACGGCGTCGACCTCTTCGCCAAGACGCGCGAAATCGGCTGATAAAATAGAGGGAGCTATGAAATATTCTGGCATTTTAGATCGGGACCTTAGGGCGGCGCCTGGATACCGCAGTTTCCAGGCTGAAGCTTACAAAATAGCCCGATATTCTACACAGAATTTTGGTGTGCGTATATTTTCCGGGACGCAGTCGGGATTTTGCTCTCTCCCGGCACCGAAGCCCCTGATCTGGCTAACTAGCGAGCATTTTTTTGACCAGGTCCTGGACCAGTGGCAGTTCGAATCTGTTGCCCTGGAATGCCATGATCATCAACAGTAGCCAAAGCACAAAACAGAGCGCGCTGAGCAGCGGTAGCAGCAACAGGCCAAAAATCGGAATGACGGGCAAGACGATACCCAATACAGTAAACGACCCGAACACAACCAGCGATTGCGCGGCATGGAAGCGCACAAATTCGCTATCCTTCTCAATCAGGAAAAACACCAACCCGGAGAGCCAGCCGAACAGGTAACATAGCAGGCCAGCGATATTTTCATCGAGCCCCGTACTTGATTTAGCCACGCCAACCTCCTTTGTATAAATCTAATCGAATCAGTTATTCGGCCGCGTCGGCCTGCGCCTGCTCGGCGCGTAATTTGGCGCGCACGCTCATGAGCACTTTACCGTAGCCGTTGTGGCCGCGCCGGTCTCGCCCACAACCCCAAAAATAATCGTATTGGCTATTTTCGACCAGTTTGCGGTCACCGGTGTCGAGCAATTTATTCGCCACCTCGGCGTGGGTGCGGCATTTTATATAGACCGCGCGGATCATCACCACTTCACGCACCTGACTCCAGTCGGGGCGCTTCTTGCGCAGCCAGGCATGCCCAAGTTTGCGAGCCTTATCCGGGTGATCGGCATTGCGTACCCGTTCCTGGTAGTCGGGGCTCTCCTGCTTCATTGCCTGGTAGTAATGCTCCACCGACGGCCAGTGGGCGCCATCGAGCTCGAAGCCATGCACAGAGTATGCGCCCAGTTCCTCATTGGGATCGGTGCGCGACAGGTAAATGTCGTCCTCATCCAACTGCGGGAAAAGGCTCACTGCCCGCTCATCCTGGCACCTGCTGAAGATCCCGAAACCACTAGCCTGCAAGCGTCCAGAGCTTGCGCGTCAACTGCTTCTGGAGCTCCTTTTCCTCACCCTTGTCCATGTGTGCGCGGAAAAATTCGCACATGCGCGGCCGTATTTCCTCGCGGAATCGCCTGCCATTGAATACGCCGTAATGGCCAACGCCGGGCTGCACATAATCCCGCTTCATTTCCAGCGGAATGTTATAGCACAGGTCATGTGCGGCCTGGGTCTGCCCGATGCCGGAAATATCGTCATTTTCACCCTCGACGGTCATCAGGGCGACCTTGGTTACGGCTTCCGGCTTCACCAGTCGGCCATGGTGCTCAAACGTGCCCTTGGGTATTTTGTAATCCTTGAACACATCCCAAATGGTCTGCAGGTAAAACTCAGCGGTCATATCAAGAACCGACAGGTATTCGTCGTAGAACTCGCGATGCTCTATTGCGCCATCCTGGTCTCCGGCAACCAGCTGGTTGAAGTAGTCCTTGTGCGCATTGATATGGCGACCGGAGTTCATCGACATGAAGCCGCTCAACTGCAGGAAGCCCGGATAGACCGGACGCATGAAACCCTTATTCGGCAGCGGTACTTTATGAATCAACTGGTTTTTAAACCAGGAGAAAGGTTTCTCTTCTGCCAGTTTATTCGGTACGGTCGGCGAGCGGCGGGGGTCAATGGGAGAGCCCATCACCGTGAGGGTTGCCGGCAGGTTCGGGTTGTCATCCTCCGACATCACCGAGATCGCGGCCAATACCGGCGGACCGGGCTGACAGATTGCCACGACATGCGCCTTTGGCCCCAAAAAATCAATCATTTCAATAACATAATCGACGTATGAATTGAGATCGAAAGTCCCTTTGTTGAGCGGCACGGTGCGCGCATCGGCCCAGTCGGTGATATACACCTCATGATCCGGCAGAAATGCCTCTACCGTACCCCTGAGCAAGGTTGCATAGTGGCCGGACAGGGGCGCTACGATTAATACCCTCGGATCGACCTGCTCATCCTCCTGCACTACATCCAACTGGCCGTTAGCCCGCTCAAAATGAACCAGGTCACAAAACGGTTTTGACCAAACGACCTGCTCCTTGACCGGAACCTGGCAGCCATTAATCTCGGTACTATTAATGTTCCACTCTGGCTTGCCGTAACGCCGGGTCATCGCTTCAAACAAATCATAGCCCGCTGCGAATCCCTTACCCATCGAGGTATACGACGTTGGATTGTACACCGACTCAATCATGCGCTTGCGCATCCTCGCAGCTTCGCGCAGCGGTGCAATGGCGGCATGATTCATTTCATAGATTTGATACAGCATGAACAACTCCAGGTAGGATAGATAAATTTGGCGAGCGTTTCGGCAGACCGATCGTGTCAAAATCAGCTCGTTCAGATGGTTACTACTAGGGACCTCTTTAAGCAGCGTGGTTGGGGGCAGCCATTATCAACGAAACGGCCGCCAAAACCAAGCCTGAATCAGGACCTGGCGGTTCGACACCGCTTTGCGAGCGCCGCTGAAGACTACTTTTTACGGTATTCCTTAACGGTTTCGTAAGCTGCCTGGATTTCCTGGGTTTTTTCCTTGGCGATCCTCATCATTTCCTCGGGAAGTCCCTTGGCAACCAGCTTGTCGGGATGATGCTGGCTCATCAAGCGACGATAGGCACGCTTGATATCGACATCGCTGTCGGTCTCCTTCACACCCAATACGGTGCAGGCCTCAGCGAACTTTTCCGGCGCTGAATAGTGTCGCTCGCCACCCCCGTATTGCTGGTGCTGTCCCTGGGCAAACGCACGCTCCGCTACGATTCGCTGGTGGATGATCTCGAACCGCAGGTTGGAAATGCCCAGCTGGCTACAGGCCCGCTGCAACAAGGCCAGTTCCGCAGGACTCAATTCACCATCGGCATAGGCCGCCTGGATCTGGATTTCCAGGAACATCTGCAACAGGGTGGCATGCCTCCCTGCCGCCTGTTTGAACTCCTGCAATTCCTGTTCGAGGTCAAGCTCGCCATCTTTGCCCTGGTTAAAAAACCCAATTGCGGACTTACGCATTTCAGGGGACAGATTCATCCTGCCCATCACGTACTCCGCCCACTTGATCTCGTCCTGCGAGACGCGACCATCAGCCTTCGCCAGGAAACCCATCCCCACAAAGGTCGCCCGAAAAAACGCCTCCTGGGTTTTAGCCTGTCGCTGGGGATTGGGGGCTGTGAAATTTTGTGCCAGCGCCTTATCGAACTGGTGCCCAATATAGATGCCCAGCAACCCGCCGAGCCAGCCAAGCCAGGCGTAACCAAATAGTCCACCCAGTAATTTGCCGAATATCATTGCTGTCCCGCCTGACTGTGTTGTGTTAAATACGTTTCAAGTTTTGCCAATCGTTCAGGCGTGCCAACATCGGTCCACGCGCCGCTATGCAGTTCACCGCTGACCTGCCCGCCCGCGATCGCATCGCGCAACAAGGGCGCAAGCGGAAAACGTCCCGCACTGCAGTTCTCGAACAACTGCGGCGACAG
>CAXMOT010000030.1:0-7429 GCA_964195105.1 uncultured Gemmatimonadales bacterium
CCGGGTTATCCCGCCTGCCCGGACCACACCGAAAAGGCCACCCTGTTTGAACTGCTCGATGCGCCCGCCAATGCCGGCATTGAACTGAGCGACAGCTTCGCCATGATGCCTGCCGCGTCGGTGAGTGGCTGGTATTTCGCGCACCCCGAGGCGCGCTACTTTGGCGTGGGCAAGATCAACAAGGACCAGGTCGAGTCGGTGGCGCAGCGTAAGGGCTGGACCCTCGATAAGGTCGAGCGCTGGCTATCTCCCAACCTCGCCTATGACCGTTAAGGATACAACAGGAAAGGATATGTCTGAATCACAAGACAACGACAATAACGACAAGCCCGAGGACAAACTCACGCTTTGGCAGGTCATGGGCAGCGTATTCGCCGCCGCATTCGGCGTGCAGAGTGAAAAAAACCGACAACGGGATTTCACCAAGGCCAAGCCCTCCACCTATATCATCGCCGGCATCCTGTTTACACTGGCCTTCATCCTGGTCATCTTTTCCATCGTTAAGATGGTCCTTAGCGCCGCCGTCGGCTAGGCCGGGATAATCTCGGCTTCCCGCCATTAGCTCAATCGGCACGATCTGAATTGCGCGATGGCGCGTAGTGTGTGTAAACGTATGTAAATCCTGTGTCAGTGAGGGCTTAGCCTTATACAATGGGTTTAACACGATGCCACAGCATGCGCCCACTCACAGAATCCGGGAGCCGTTTAGACGCAAACCACTTTGCTAACAGCCCGGCATTACATGATGCCGACGCCGGCGGACACCCTAACGGAATTGCAGAATGAATCGCACGTTAAAAAACAAACTATTGGTGCCACTGGGCATCCTCGCCGGGCTGCTGCTGCTCGCCTTTATCACGGTCAAAAATCCTCCCGAGGCCAATCGCAAACCGCCCTCGACGGCTCCGCGCATAAGCGTGGAAATTCTGCCCATTGTCCAGGCACCCTACCAGGTCATGCTGCAAAGCTATGGCACCGTGCAACCGCGCACCCGCAGCATGCTCGTATCCCAGGTGAGCGGGCAGGTCAACTCGGTCAGTCCGCAGTTTCGAGACGGCGGAACATTCGACGCCGGGGACGTGCTGCTGGTAATTGATCCACGTGATCATGAAGCAGATGTAAAGATCGCCGAAGCTACCCTGCTTGATGCGCAACAGGTGCTGGCTGAGGAACAGGCACGTTCTGCCCAGGCGTTGGCCGACTGGGAACGCCTGGAAAACAGAGGCGTCGCACCGATACTGGTGTTACGCAAACCCCAGCTAATGGCCGCACAAGCGCGCGTTATCTCTGCTGAAGCCGGCCTCACCAAGGCACAGCTTAACCTGGAGCGAACCCGCATCACCGCGCCTTTTGTCGGCCGCATCCTGAAGCAGCAGGTCGATCTCGGCCAGGTGGTTTCAAATAATTCCCAACTGGCCGAAATATACGCCATCGACTACGTGGAAATCAGGCTTCCCCTGAGAAACAGCGACCTCGGTTTTATCGCGCTGCCCAAGCAGAATGGCACACAAAATGGTGAAGAGACAAAACTACTAAATGCGACCATTCGCTCGAGTCTCGGCGCCAGGCGTTCCTGGCAGGCGAACATTGTGCGCACCGAAGGAGCGATAGACGCAATCGCGCGCCAGTTGCACGTCGTCGCGCAGATAGATGACCCCTTCGGGATTTATTCACCGCTGAGTGACCCGCTCAAGATCGGCGAGTATGTCACAGCGGAAATTGAAGGCAAACTGCTTGAACAGGCCATCGTCATTCCCAACCACACGATCTACCAGAGCACCTACGTGTATGTCGTCGAAAACGGCGTGTTGATGCGCCGTAACATCGATATTGCCTGGCAAAACGATAGCGACGCGGTAATTGCATCCGGCCTTGCCCCCGATGAACAATTGGTTGTTACCACCCTGGGGCAAATCACCTCGGGCACCCGCGTCAGCATTCTCGGCGCCGAAAAACGACCCATCGCCCGCCCCCGGGCCGAGGACATGAATAACGAAACTTCGCCAACCGATGCCGGCGCCGTGCCGGCAGCGGCGCGCAAAAACCAGCCGGCGGCGCGACCAAACGAAAAGCGACAAGCTGCTACTGGCGCCGGGGATGAACGTTCATGATCGCCTGGTTCGCGCGCAACTCGGTCGCCGCCAACCTGTTAATGGTGACCATTATCCTGGCTGGCTTCCTGGCCATGAAGACCGAGCTCACCCTGGATGTGTTCCCCGACGCGGATCCCGATACCATTAGAGTATCAGTGTCATTGCGCGGTGCCACGCCGGAAGATATTGAACTGGGTGTCGCGACGCGTATCGAAGAAGCGGTGCAGGATCTCGAGGGAATCGACAAGATCACCAGCACCTCGCGGGAAGGCGCCACCACCGTGGTACTGGAGGTCGACTCGGACTACGAGACGCGAGATTTACTCGACGACGTGAAGAGTCGGGTCGATGCCATCAATACCTTCCCCGCCGACACGGAAAAGCCCGTCATTAGCCTCGCTATCCGGAAACGTGCGGTTATCGATGTGGTTATCGCCGGCGAATACAGTGAAGAGGAAATCCTGACCTATGCCGAGCAGGTGCGCGACGACCTACTGCGCATCGACGGCATCACCCAGGCGGAACTCGACTCCGTGCGTAACTACGAAATTGCGGTAGAAGCATCGCAACACAAGCTGCGTGAATTCAACCTTACCCTGGCCGACCTGGCGCAGGCGATCCGTAACAGTTCGCTGGATATATCCGCGGGTAATCTTCGCGCCGCGGGCGGCGACGTACTGATTCGCTCGAAGGGCCAGGCCTATCGGCGTACCGATTTCGAATCGGTCGTGGTCAAGACCAATCCGGACGGTTCTATTATCCGGCTGATGGAAGTGGCCCAGGTTAACGACAGTTTTGAAGAGGAATCACTCAAGACCCGCTTCAATGGAGACAATGCCGCGTTTGTAAAGATCTACCGGGTGGGCAACCAGAGTGCGCTGGCCATCTCTGCCAAGGTCAAGGAATACATCGAAGACAAGACGCAGGTAGTGCCGGTCGGGATATCGCTTAGCTACTGGGATGATGACGCGCAAATCCTTAAAAACCGCCTTGGCATCCTGGCGAATAGCGCCATGCAGGGCGCGATCCTGGTGATCCTGCTGCTTACGCTGTTCCTGCGTCCGGCCATCGCGATTTGGGTTTTTATCGGCATTCCGGTGAGTTTTTTGGGCGCGATCGCTATCATGAGCGTGTTCGATATCAGCCTCAATATCATGAGCGCTTTCGGCTTTATCATCGTACTGGGTATCGTTGTCGATGATGCCATCGTTACCGGTGAAAATGTCTACACCCATTTGCGCGCCAGTGACAGCGGCCTGCAGGCCGCGATTCACGGTACCAGAGAAGTCGCCATACCGGTTACCTTCGGCGTGCTCACCACCGCCGTCGCGTTTGCCCCGCTCGGGTTCCTGGAAGGCCGCCTGGGCACCTTTTTTGCGCCCATCGCAGCGGTGGTCATTCCCGTGCTGTTGTTTTCCCTTATCGAATCAAAATTTGTCCTACCCGCGCATTTAAAACACATCAAGCTGGACTCTGCAGAAAAACAACAACGTGGCTTGCAACTGTGGCAGAAGAACTTTGCAGACGGCTTCGAACGACTCATCATCAAGTACTACAAGCCATTGTTAAAACTGACCACAGACCATCGCTATGCGACCCTGGCTGCATTTATCGGCGTTTTTATACTCATTCTCGCACTGATCTCCAGCGGCTGGACCCGTTTCGTATTCTTCCCGCGCATTGAGGGAGAGACCGCAACAGCAACCTTGAAGATGCCAGTGGGCACACCCTTTGAAGCGACGGATCGCTATATCCAGCGCATTGCCGAAGCCGCAGAACGCCTCCAGGAAAAATATACAGATGCGGATACTAACCAGAGCCCGATTATTCATATCCTTGCTACAACCGGATCCTCCGGCGGACGCTCCGCAAACGCATCCAACCTGGGCCGCGTCCAGTTTGAAGTGACTCCCAAGGAGGAACGGAGCGGCTCGGACGGCGTGACGACCGGCGGACTGGTGCAAGAGTGGCGACGCATGATCGGCACCCTGCCCGGCGCCGAATCACTGGCCTTCAGGGCAGACTTCTTTCGTCCCGGGAGCCCTATTGATGCGCAGTTCAGCGGCAATTCCCTGCAAACATTATCGGAAATCGGGGACAAGGTTAAGGAGCGCCTGGCGACCTACCCCACAGTATTTGAAATCTCGGACAGCCTGTCCGACGGCAAAGAGGAATTACGCCTTGAACTCACCCGACAGGGACACGTACTCGGGCTAAACCGCGCTAACATCGTCGGCCAGGTCAGCCAGGCATTCAAGGGTTTGGAAGCCCAGCGCATCCAGCGTGGCCGGGATGATATTCGGGTGCTGGTAAGATTTCCGCCGCAGGAGCGCAGCACCGTCGACACCCTGAACGAGATGCTGATCCAGACGCCGAACGGCAGCCAGGTTCCGCTCTCCAATGTGGCAACGTTTACGCCGGGCAAGGGCCCATCCCAGATTACCCGCATCGACCGCTATCGAGTGCTGAACGTAACCGCCGAGATTGAGAAAGACAAAACCAACATGACGGTGTTGCAGGCAGATTTACGCGAGTATATCGATGAACTGCTGTTCCAATACCCCAGCATCTCCTACACCCTGGAAGGCGAGGCAAAATCACAGCGCGAAACCTTCGGCAGCCTGCAGTCCGGGTTGATCGCGGTAATCTTCATCATATACTGCCTGCTGGCATTACCACTACGATCTTATGTCCAGCCGCTCATCGTGATGTCGGTGATTCCGTTCGGCTTGATCGGTGCGGTTATCGGACACTGGATTTTGGGCTACAACCTGTCCATTCTCAGCATCCTCGGCCTGATGGCCTTGTTAGGCGTGGTCATCAACGACAGTCTGGTGCTGGTCGACTATATCAACCAGCGCATGCGCGGCGGCGACTCTGTTCGTGACGCCGTGATGCGCGCAGGGGTGGCGCGTTTCAGGCCGGTATTCCTGACATCGTTGACGACCTTTTTTGGCCTGCTGCCGCTAATGCTGGAACCATCCACCACCGCGCAGTTCCTGATACCCATGGGCATTTCGCTTGGCTTCGGTATTCTGTTCGCCACGCTGATCACCCTGATTATGATTCCGGCGAATATACTCATCGTTGAAGACTTGAAAGACGTGCATAAGCGTGCAATGGAAAAACTTCGCCACAGCAGTACGCGGTCAACCTGACGCGCCAACTGAATCCAGGATTATCGTGTTGTAGGTAGAGTACGAGTCGCAGGCTCGGCAATGACCAGCCGGGTAACATCCAGCTCGTTTGGGATAGGCTCGGGCAAGGCGCCGGCGGCTCGCCTGAACAGCCACCGGATCAAGCGATCATGGCTTACGGACAAGTTGCTCAATACAACGATCCCGCGCACGGTCCTGCGGGTGATCTTCACCTCATTTCCGCTCTGGAAGCCTTCCCGCTGGTTAATTTTGCGCAGCGTCATCACTGCCATTCCGATGGCCCACAGGCAGAACTTACGCAGGCCTTTTTCGCTGCGCGGCAATAACAGTGTAAAGCGCAACGCATCGATCAAATGGCCGTGGGCGATCGCCACAAGCTCAGTCATGGCCCGGGCGAACATCTCACTATCACTGCCCTGCTTGCCACCCGATAACTCGACGCCGTAACGCTCGCAGATATCGCGCGGCAACCAACACACGCCGCGCGCATAGTCCTCATGACTGTCCTTTAGAATATTGGTCATCTGCAGGCCCTGACCAAAGGATACGGCGAGCTTTAACAATTCATCACGATGGTTATTGATAGCCACCGAATAATTACAGAATAGCTCCGTGAGCATTTCACCCACCACCCCGGCAACGTGGTAACAATAGCTGTTCAGTTCAGCCAGGTTCTCTAGACCCCGGGCAGATGCCTGCTCCTGGAAGCTGCTCATGCCTTCGGACATAATCCTGACGCATTCAAACAGCAACTGCCCTTCGCGCTCACTAAAACCTTGCGTGATTCGCAACACCTGGGGAATGTGCAGGACCAGGTCGCGCTCGGCCGCCGGGGTCGCGGGCGACAATTGCCCCGCCAACTGATCGGCAAAAACCTCGGCATCTAACTGGCCGCCAAGCGCGGCGAGGTACTGCTGGGAGAAATCGCGCTTTCGGGATGGCTCCAGGTCCGCATCATCTTCGATCGTATCGGCGATGCGACACAACAGGTAGGCATTGCCTATGACGGGAACCAACGATTGCGGTAGCTGAGGAATGGTCAGGGCGAACGTGCGGGACACGTGCTGGAGGATATAATCCTGGTATTCCAGATCGTTGAAATCGGTGGTGTCCTGGAGTTCTGGTTTAGCCATTGCGGACAATTATCCTAAAAACCTCAGTTGGATCATGAGGGGCCAGGCAGGAGAATGACAAATCCGCCCTACCAGGGACAACGCGCTTCCCTGCGGATAATTCATCGGCAGTATTAAAGTTGGCTTAAACGAGCAAGTTGATGGCCGTGAACCAGCCAAGCGTACGGCTGGCTTCAGGAAAATGCCAATTGTTATTGGCCGCTTACCCAAAAAATAGCGGCGCACACAACCACAGATATAAGTATAAAAACGCTGATCGCATCAACCTTGGAGTCACCGGAATCATGCGCGCTGGATTGTGTTTGTTCTGACATTACTGGATACCTTTTGGCAAAAACGACAAGATTGCGCGATTGTATACGCAACACACGGGTGCAACAAGTCGAAATGGGCGCCGCGACATTCCTCCTGGAAACTCCGCGTTATGTTTCATCGCTCTCCTGGTCAAAACAGGTGTCCAGGGAGCCTCTGATAAATGGGGGGGAGTTCAGTATCCAGTAGCGGACACTTTGTTCGACCGCAGGGGCTTGTTACGAATTTTCCTCTGCATATCGCTTTATCATCTCTGTATAGACGCCCGCATCCCTTTTACCCACGCTTAGCGCGGTGACAATCAGGTCTCTATCGTTGGCGTGGCAAGTTAATCGGAGAGGCGACTCCACTCTTCATATGCGTCAGAATGAAACTTTAGCTTATAGGTCATCCAAACTTACATCTATGGGCTCTTTTCCATCATTCATTCGAGCATTTGCTTGCATTAGCAAAGCAAGGTCTTCCATTGCCTCAAACATAGATTCATATAGATCGGGGGGAACAACGTAAAAACAGGGCTCGTTACTTTTCAAGATAGCAAGAGCCTCCCCTTCAGACTGCGCAATCACAGCGTTAGGGATCGCTTTGAAGTCAGTTATGCTGGCAAACATGTTAGCCATTAATTTTAATGACTAGCCGATTGTTCATCATAAGAATCCAGTAAGCTTATAGCCTCTTTATGGTTTTTATCTCGAGCTATATCCAATGCGGTTTTTGAGTTTTTATTCTTCAA
>CAXMOT010000031.1:0-6601 GCA_964195105.1 uncultured Gemmatimonadales bacterium
CTCGTCGGCGCATTCAATGACATACTGTTGATCCTCACCCTGGCGATTTCCGGTATCGCAGCGATAAGCCTGGTGGTCGCAGGAATCCTGATCATGAATATTACCCTTATCTCGGTGAACCAGCGTACCCGTGAAATCGGTCTGTTAAAGGCGATCGGCGCTTCTTCTGCGCAGATTCGTACGCTATTCCTGGTTGAGGCCGGAGTGCTGGCGGTAACCGGCGCGATCCTGGGCATTAGCATCGGTCACCTGTTGCTCGCTATCGGCACAATCCTGTATCCCGACATCCAGTTTTCTGCACCGAACTGGGCGGTCGCAAGTGCGTTTACCATCGCGGTGAGTACCGGCCTGCTATTTGCCTATCTGCCGGCGAAGCGCGCGGCGCGCCTCGAACCAGTCGCCGCACTGACGAGTTAGCCCGCATCCATCACCGATACAGCATCATATTGGAGGAATGACTATGAAAACAAGGGGTTACTTGAAAATAGAGAATTACAGCATGTTTCGATCGCTTTGCCGCGCTCTGACGGCCGCTCGGCACGCATCTCCTCACGAAACCCGCTTATGCATAGCTACAGCTATGCATTGCGCGCCTTTCGTGCAATCTGCGCACCGAGCGGCTCGTCATCTTACGCGCCAATCGGTGACGGATGCGGGCTAGGTAGTCTCCATGCTCTGGTCAGACAGCATCAAATGGATTCTTCGGGCCATCATGTCCAGCCCGCTGCGCAGTATCCTCACGGCGCTGGGTATTGCAATTGGCATCGCCGCGGTCGCACTATTGACCTCCATAGGCGAGGGTGTGCGGCTGTATATGCTCAACAGCTTTTCCCAGTTCGGCACCCATATCATCGCCGTCAGCCCTAGCAAGATAAGCACCCAGGGCATCGGCAACCTCCTGAAGACGGTCCGGCCGCTATCCCTCGAAGACGCGGAAAACCTGAGTCGCCTGCGTTATGTGGAGCAAACCGTTCCACTCGTACAGGGCACCGGCCGGATTGAAGCAGGCAAGTTCGGTCGCAATACTGAAATCCTCGGTGTCGGCCACGAGGCGGCGCAAGCCTGGAGCTTCAATGTCGCCACCGGCCAGTTCCTGCCACCCGACGACTATCGCAGTGCGCGGCCGTTTGCGGTACTGGGTCACAAGCTGAAAAACGAGTTGTTCGGCACCCGGAATCCGCTGGGCAAGTTCGTCCGGGTCGGCGGCATGCGTTTCCGGGTGATCGGCGTCATGGAGAGCAAGGGGCAATTGCTGGGCTTCGACCTGGATGACGTAATCTATATCCCAGTCAGCCGTGCGCTCGAGTTGTTCAATCGCGAAGGCCTGATGGAAATCGATATCGTCTTCAATCCGGCTACTACCTCGGAAAAAATGGCTGGCCGGATCAGCGACATGCTGGTCAAGTTACATGGCCGGGAGGATTTCACCCTGTTTACCCAGGAGGATATGCTGGAAACCCTGGATGACATTCTCACCGTCATCAAGTTCGCGGTGGGTTCGTTGGGGGGAATCTCATTGTTTGTTGGGGGGGTCGGGGTGCTGACCATCATGACCACAAGTATGCGCGAGCGTGTCCATGAAGTAGGCCTGCTGCGCGCCGTCGGCACGACCCGCAAACAGATACTGATACTATTCCTGGGAGAAGCGATTCTGCTCGCCATGCTCGGCGGCATCCTCGGCATTGCCCTGTTAATGCTGTTTTACCTGGCACTGAAACTGTTCGCGCCCGAGCTACCCCTGACCCTGCAATTCACCTACCTGCTCGCCGCCCTGTTGTTATCAGCAACGGTCGGATTACTGGCCGGAATCGGCCCCGCACGAAACGCTTCACGGCAGAGTCCGATTGAAGCGCTGCACTCTGAATAGCGAGACCAAATCATGTCAATCGACCCCAGGAAATGGCGATGGTATGGACAACTGTTATGCCTCTTGGGCAGGCATGACTGCGATATCATCGAAATCGAATTTCGCTTTGCCGACGGCGGCTGCGTAGAAAAGGTACGCTGCAAGCGCTGCGGCATTATCATCGTACGTAACGCCCAATAGTGTTGCCGGCTAGTGCATAACCGATCTATCCAGATCTTGACCCGTATCAAGGCCGCCTTCCGCAAACGCTCGTAGGATTGAGCCATTAACCCCGTGCCAAGGAGTACATATGCCTGCCTACCAGCATTTACTGGTCGCCCTGGACCTCTCACCTGAAAGTGAAGCGATATTACAACAAGCCAAAGGCTTTGCGGCATTATACGGGGCGCGCATCAGCCTGATTCACGTGGTTGAGCAAGCCCGGATTAGCGGACCCTACCTAAACCTGGACTTCTCCACGATTGAGCAGCAAATCAAGGTCGATTCAGAGAAGCGAATGAGCCAACTGGCCGCGAGCTCAGGAATTTCAAGGGAAGACCGCATCATCGAGCTTGGCGTGGCCAGCCAACTGATTCACGAATATGCGGAAAGGTTGGGCGCCGACCTCGTCTTCCTTGGTAGCCATGGTCGGCATGGTGTGGGATTACTACTGGGTTCGACGGCCAACGCGGTGCTGCATGGTGCCAGCTGTGATGTACTTGCGGTGCGCATCCATGCGCCGGCGTTGGCCACCTGATATAGGATTATCCCGATGCTGTCGGGCGACCCCGGGTGCAAGAGTCCCGGAAACCATCACCCCTTTATTCTGCCCTGCAGTGGTGGTAAATTGTCCCGGCGCTAACTGGATAGGTTATCGGGACAACCGAACCTGTCTTGGCGAATGAATTTACAACCGGAGCAACAAAAAACCTGTGCCGCATACTGAATCCGAACCATCTCCCCGCAAAGATCGCGCCTTCCGCCCGTTCCTGTTGTTGGCCGTCATACTCGGCGTAACCGCGGTACTAGCGCTTATCGCCTACGTCCTCCAGGTTACGTATGTTGGCATTGGTTAGCGCAACCGGTGTAGAACCTATTCCGGCGTAACGCCATACTCGGCAAAACATTCGGCGGCGGTCATATCCCTGGTGTTATTTGCAAAACTGTAAAACGCCGGCTTTTCATCAATAAACACCTGGTTCTCAAACACGAAGTTTTGGTCGTCGAAGAGTCCTGCCGGCATCATATATTCGTGGCTACCTTTAAACTGGTAAAAAAGATGACTGCCACAGTGCCGGCAAAACCCGCGCTGCGCCCACTCTGACGAATCAAACACCTTGATGTTTTCCTCGCCGTCAAACACCACGTCGGTGCCACAATCCACCGCCATATATGGCCCACCGCCCCATTTCCTGCATATATCACAATGGCATGCGTCGACACTTTTACCCATATTGGCGATCCTGATGCCTACTCCGCCGCAGACACAACTGCCACGTCCTTGTTTCGATTTAGGCATAATAAATTCCTTTATTTACAAACAGTTTGAGTATAACGGTCGGCACGATCGCCGCAGCGAGCAGGACCGGCGGCCTGGGGTAGTCCCACACAGATTCGCAGCCTTCTCCGGGTTGCTCAGCAAACGCCGGAGGCCGCTGACCGTAATATTTCCACATAAGCCGAATGCCTCACTATGTGGCAACAACGAAGGTTAAACGTCGGGGATTAACGACTTCCCCAAATTTTGGCGACCGCGCGATCATTGCCAAGCAGCCCGACAATAAGGCAGACAGCGCCCGCGCAGCCAAACACAACAACCGGTATAAAGTAGCCCGGATCAGCATCGGAGGGAGAAAAGTAAAACACCGCAGATCCCAGGGCCGAAAACAAAATCCCTATGGTAATCAATATCTTGCGATTGAGTGGTTTGTGGGCATAGGGTTCATCACCCTTCTCAAAAATGCTGAGTACAGGGGAGAATACTGTTCTAAAAAGTTGTTTCATAAATGGTCATGACCCTTAAAATCTGAAGTGCAACACAACAGGTAATTGACGGCTTGATCTTGTTGCTTCCACAGTAGACCTGCGGGGGAGAATGACCCGGGGCAACCAAAATAACGGAGCCATTCTAATCTGAATCGCTGCACCAGTCACCGCGAATCACTGTCGAAAGGGAATTCAGCGGATCCGGCAGCGGCAACTTCGGGCGTCAGGCCAGACGGCCATATTCCCGCACAACCTCAACCACTTGTACGGTATAGGATTTATACCATTTGGCTTTACCGAGTGCCTGCGCTTGTTGGTGCTCGGGATTGTTTTTCCAGGCTTGTATCTGTTGCCGGGTTTGCCAGTACGAAACCGCTATCTCCGTGTCGCCTTCAGTAACCGAAGTAAAATCCGAGCAACCGTATTCGTCGATGGCGAGCGCTCGCATGCGCGCGGCCATGTCGGAATAGGTCTCGTCTGTTTTATTTAACTGCGCTATGAATATAACCGCGTACATTTTCAACTAAAGCTTTGTAGTGATAATGGCGTTTACACAATCCGAAAACAGCGGCCCTGACTATCGGAGGAACTACCCCAGCCCGGCCGACCGGATGATTTCAATCAGGGACTGCGGGAACACCCCCAGCCACAGTAGCATAATACCCAGCCCGGCCAACACCAGGCTATCCCGGAGGCTGACTTCGATGGTTACTTCCTCACCGGCTAGCGGCGGGCCGTCCGGACGGGCAAAGATCACGACGATAATACGCAGGTAATAATACAGGCCGATGGCACTACCGAGCATCAGCGCCGCCAGCAATAGCCACTGGAAGCCCTGGACGCCAACCATGAATACGTAGAACTTGCCGACAAAACCAACGGTCAGGGGAATACCGGCGAGGGATAACAGCATCGCCGTCATGACCGTGGCCAACAGCGGATTAGTCCAGAACAAACCGCGGTAGTCTTCCACTTGGTCGAGGTCTCTTTCAGCTTGCATCTGTGATCGTACGATCACCACCCCGAGCGCGCCCAGCGTCGAGATAAAATACGCAACCAGGTAGAAGCTGACCGATTCGGCGACCTCCGCACTGCTCACGCCATTGCTGTGCCCGGCCAGGAACGCCACCATCAGGTAGCCGATATGGGCGATCGAGGAATAGGCGAGGACGCGTTTGATATTGGATTGCAACAGGGCCAGTAAATTACCCCCCAGCATGGAGAGGATCGCCACCCCGGAGAGTGCATAGAAGACCACCGCGTGTTCGAACACCCCTGTAGTCACGAAGAATCGCAGCAGCAGCGCGAAGATGGCACCCTTGGACACCGTCGCCACAAACGCTGTGGAAGGCGCGGGCGAGCCCTCGTAAACATCGGGCGTCCACATATGGAAAGGCACCAGCGACAGCTTGAAACTGATCCCCGCCAGGATCAGTGCCAGGCCAATCGCGACAAACGGATCGTTCAGTACTTCCACCCGACTCCAGGCCACACCCAGTTCGGTAAATTCCAAAGTGCCGAACTGTGCGTAAATAAGCGCGATGCCAAACAGCAGCAACGCCGAGGCGACCCCCGAAAGAATCAAGTATTTGATACCCGCTTCCAGAGAATTCTGCCGGCCCGAGTGGGCATGCCCGAGATAGGCAACCAGCACGTATAACGATACGCCCAACAGTTCCAGTCCGATAAAGAATGACGCAAAGTGATTGGAGGACACCAGCACCAACCCGCCCAGGATCGCCACCGTCAGGAGAATATAGTACTCACCTGCCAAAAATGGCTCATCCCGGTTTTGCCTGAAATAACCCTCGGAGAGCAGCGTGATCACAATCCCCGCCGCGAGCAGCAGGCCGGTGAAGAAATACGCAAACGAGTCGATGATGATCAGGGGCGTGATCTGTACCGCCTCGGTAACGTCGATGCGCCCCAGTGACGCCATGGCCAGCACCAGCCCCAACAGCGTGAGGCGATTGACCAGCGCATGGTAAGGAAAGAACGCCGTCACCAACATCACCACCACACTGGTGCCCGCAACCAGCATTATGGGTATCAGGTAAAGCAGGTCGGAGATACTCATTGCCCGCCTCCTGCTGTCATGGCCAGGTCAGGCAACACGGCCGATTCAGCGCCCACCTCAACCCATGCCATCAAACTCGCCAGGTTTTGGGTCGCCAAATCCAGTGCCGCCTGGGGGTAAACGCCCAGCCAGATCGTGACCAGCATCATCATTCCCATCATGACCACTTCACGGTGTGAAAAGTCCGCTATGGGCCTCTCGACGAGAGGCTTGCCATGGAAGATTCGCTGGATCACGATCAACGAGTAGACCGGCGCCAGTATTAAGCCAAGCGCCGCAACCGCCGTGAGCCAGGCATCAGCCTGGAATGCGCCCAGTAGAACCAGGAACTCGCCAACGAAATTCGCCAGTCCCGGCATCCCGAGCGCGGCGACAGAGAAGAACATCACGATCGCCCCCATCCGCGGCGCACTGCTCCAAAAGCCGCCCATCTCGCGCATGTCGCGGCTGTGAATACGCTGCTGAATCGCTCCGGCGAAGGCAAACAATGCCGCCGAGGTCATACCATGGGCCAGCATCGTCATGATTGCGCCGCGCATGGCGGTGGCATTACCCGCGTAGACACCCAATAGAACAAAGCCCATGTGACTCACGCTGGTGTAGGCGATCAAACGCTTCACATCGGTCTGGGCAAAGGCCATGGCCGCAGTATAAATAATACCAATCACCCCCAGCAGCATTGCCGTGGGCGC
>CAXMOT010000032.1:0-5992 GCA_964195105.1 uncultured Gemmatimonadales bacterium
CTGGATAATCGAGGGTTACACTGACCCGGAGTTTTTTTGGTTCGATCGAGATCGAGCGAATCGCATCGAGGGCAACATAATCCATACCAAGATAAGGGTCCTGGAAATGGCTTAGGGCCTGTTCGACAGACGCCTGGGTGAGTTCAGTCATAGGTGATTCCGCTTAATAATTGGGCAACCGCTTCTCGGCTCGCTGCATCCTGAGTTATCAGGTGGTTGGAGTACAGGGTGTGCATGGTATGGGTACAACGCAGAAAAATCCAAGGTTCATTGCAAAACTGCAGGTCGTATATTTATCCCGGTTATTGTTAACCCGCAATTGCTTAGGGGACCTCTGAATAATAACTTAATACCTCTGCGAGATCTGAAGGTTTTAGCTGCAAGGCGGGAGTTGCAGCCAATGCTTATTGCATTGACAAGACTTCCAACACCGCAGATGAAGCGTGCAGGCCTCGCCCTGCAGGGCTTGCAGAGACTTGCTGGCTCTTTGTTGGCTTCGCTTCCAAGGTCTGGACATTGCTGCGCAAAGCCGCCTCAATCCATCAAGTCTCTGTAAGCCAGAGGCATCAAGGTATTATTCAGAGGTCCCTTAAATTCGGTCGAAATCCCTGTTCTGATTGCGCGTTCTCCGCTTTACTGCTGTATCGGTGACAGATGCGGGTTAACCCGCCGCCAATATTTCGGTACAATCTCCGCCTTTAGTCACCGGCTTAGCGTCGGCGCGACGAGCCGCGAGTGGTTCGCAACCTTGATCAATAAAACCTGGCCCCGTTTACCCATGTCCAAAACGCCACGAAAGATTCTCGTCACCAGCGCACTGCCCTATGCGAATGGCCCAATCCATTTAGGCCACATGCTGGAATACATCCAGACCGACATCTGGGTTCGCTTTCAGCGCCAACGTGATGAAATATGCACCTATGTCTGCGCGGATGACGCCCATGGCACAGCCATCATGCTCAAAGCCGAGGAACAGGGCATCACCCCGGAAGCCCTGATTGGGCGCGTCCACAAGGAACACCTGGAAGATTTCGAAGACTTCAGCGTCGACTTCGATAATTATTACACCACGCATTCCCGCGAAAATAACGAGTTATCCAGGCTGATCTATAAATGTTGCCAGGACCGGGGTTATATTGCAGAGCGCTCGATTACCCAGGCCTACGATCCGGAAAAGGACATGTTCCTTGCCGATCGCTTCATCAGGGGCGCCTGCCCACGCTGCAAAACACCCGATCAATACGGCGACAATTGCGAATCCTGTGGGGCCACCTATAGCCCCAGCGAACTTATCGATGCGGTATCGGCGATTTCCGGGGCGAAGCCTGTCGACAAGGAATCCGTGCATTACTTTTTCAAGCTGCCCGAATTTTCTGACATGCTCAAGGAATGGACGCGCAGTGGCGCGCTACAAGAATCTGTCGCTAATAAACTGCAGGAGTGGCTCGATGCCGGGCTGCAGGAATGGGACATCAGTCGTGATGCGCCCTACTTCGGTTTTAAAATACCCGATACCAAAGACAAGTTCTTCTATGTCTGGCTGGACGCGCCGATTGGTTACATGGCCAGCTTCAAGAATCTCTGCACTGCGCGTGGCGACCTGGACTTCAATGAATACTGGGATAAGGATTCGAGCACAGAGCTGCACCATTTTATCGGCAAGGACATCATTAATTTCCATGCCCTGTTCTGGCCGGCCATGCTCAGCTGTTCGGATTTCCGTACCCCGACCGCGGTCCATGCCCACGGGTTTGTTACGGTCGACGGTAAAAAGATGTCCAAATCCCGCGGCACCTTCATCAAGGCGCGCACCTACCTGAACTATCTGCACCCGGAATACCTGCGTTACTACTTCGCCGCCAAGCTCGGTAACACCACCGAGGATTTCGACCTCAACCTGGATGATTTCGCCCAGCGGGTCAATTCCGACCTGGTTGGCAAGGTCATCAATATCGCGAGCCGCTGCGCCGGGTTTATCAACAAGCATTTCAGTGGTCAGTTGTCTGGCACCTGCGCCCAACCCCAGCTGATCCAGCAGTTTGTCGATGCGGGCGACAGCATTGCGGCCCATTATGAAAACCTTGAATACGGCAAGGCGATCCGCGAAATCATGGCACTCGCGGATAACGCCAACCAGTATATCGACAGCGAGAAGCCCTGGGCGTTAATGAAGGACAGCGGCCAAAAACATAATGTCCAGCTGGTGTGTTCGATGGGCCTCAACCTGTTTCGCATCCTGATGGTGTACCTGCGTCCGGTGCTGCCCTCCACGGCAACCCATTCCGAGGCGTTCCTGAGTATTGAGCCGCAATGTTGGGATGATCGCTCCGATCTGCTGCTGGATCACCGGATCAATGATTTTCGTCCGCTCATGTCCCGCGTAGACAAAGACAAGATCGACGCCATGCTGACCGCTACCAAGGCGGAGACCGCAAAGGAGGCATCCCACGAGGCCAAGACCAGGGAACCTGCTGACAGCCCGGTGACCGAGACACAGGAACCCGTTCTGGACGCCATTGCGCCGGAAATTGACTATGACGATTTCGCCAAGGTTGACCTGCGCATTGCCCAAATCATCAAGGCAGAAAATGTAAAGGGCGCCGACAAGCTGTTGCAACTGACGCTGGATTTGGGCGAAGAGTTTGGTGACGCCGCACAGCGCTGTGTATTTGCGGGCATCAAGAGCGCCTACAAGGCTTCGGAGTTGGAAGGTCGCCTTACCGTCGTGGTGGCCAACCTGAAGCCTCGCAAGATGCGCTTCGGTATTTCCGAAGGCATGGTGCTAGCCGCCGGCCCGGGGGGCAACGACATCTGGCTGCTGCATCCTGATGAGGGTGCCAAGCCTGGCATGCGTATCAAGTAGGCGGGCGACACGTCTCACGGGCTGCATGCACCTGGCCAGCAAATTCATAGGTTAATGACGTAAGATATCCAGGAGCATCCTTAATGTTGTTAAGTTTTAAGTGCCCGTGTTTGATATAATTCGATGCGCTAAAAATCCCATAAGCCCTGATTTATGACCGAATACCTGCTAATACTTGTCAGCACCGTCCTGGTGAACAATTTCGTGCTGGTCCAGTTTCTTGGCCTGTGCCCCTTTATGGGCGTGTCTAACAAGCTCGAGACCGCCATCGGCATGTCGCTGGCGACGACCTTTGTGCTCACGCTGTCTTCGGTATGCAGTTACCTGGTCTACACCTACCTGCTGGAACCCTTCGCCCTCGAATACCTCAAGACCATCAGCTTTATCCTGGTGATCGCCGTGATGGTGCAGTTTGCCGAGATGGTAGTGCGCAAAGTCAGCCCGGTACTGTATCGCGTGCTGGGTATTTTCCTGCCTCTGATCACCACCAATTGTGCGGTACTGGGTGTCGCCCTGTTGAACCTGAAGCGCGACAACTCCTTTGTAGAGTCCCTGTTCTATGGTTTCGGGGCCGCGGTTGGTTTTTCGCTGGTGCTGATTTTATTCGCGGCGATGCGTGAGCGGATTAATGTCGCCGACGTGCCGACGCCGTTCAAGGGTTCGGCGATAGGTATGATTACCGCAGGCTTGATGTCCCTCGCGTTCATGGGCTTCACCGGCCTCGTGCCGAGTTAGCCGGTAGCACAGCCGCATGGTCGCCATGAGTATTCTACCCGCAATCCTGATTCTGCTTGGCCTGGCGCTGGTGTTTGGCGTGATCCTGGGCTTCTCCGCCGTACGCTTCAAGGTAGACGAGGACCCGATCGTCGAGCAGATTGACGATATCCTGCCGCAAACCCAGTGCGGCCAATGTGGATTCCCCGGCTGCCGCCCCTATGCCCAGTCTATCGCCAACGGCGGTGCGATCAACAAGTGCCCGCCCGGGGGCGAGACGACTATTCATGCCCTCGCCGATTTGCTGGGCAAGGAATTTATACCGCTGGACGCCGAGCACGGTGAGGAAAAGGCCAAGACCGTCGCCGTTATTCGCGAACAGGAGTGCATCGGCTGCACCAAGTGCATCCAGGCCTGCCCGGTGGACGCAATTCTTGGCGCCGCAAAATTGATGCACACCGTGATCGCCGACGAATGCACCGGCTGCGACCTGTGTGTCGAACCCTGCCCGGTCGACTGTATCGACATGATTCCGGTGCAAGTTGGGCTCAGCGAATGGCATTGGGACAAGCCGAGCCCGACCAGGCTCGATCGATCCGCCCTGATCGCCACCGACGCCACTCCCGAAGGGCAAGTCGCATGAGCGATAAGCTATGGGACTTCCACGGTGGCATCCATCCGCCTGAGAACAAAACCCAATCGACCCAGGTGCCCATCACAACCGCGCCCCTGCCCGCCAGGTTGGTAATACCGCTGCAGCAGCACATCGGCCAGCCTGCTGAACCGCTGGTTGAGATTGGCGACAAGGTCCTCAAGGGACAGATGATTTGCGCCGCCAACGGCTATGTGAGCGTAGCGGTACATGCGCCGACGTCGGGCACCGTGGTCGCCATCACCGAGCATACGGTTCCGCACCCCTCGGGGCTGCCCGACCTGTGTGTCATCATGGACACCGATGGCCGGGAGCAATGGGCCGAACGCAGCCCGACACCGGATTACCGGGATCTGGAGCGCACCGAATTGCTCGACATTATCGCCAATGCCGGTATTGCCGGACTGGGCGGGGCTGGTTTTCCGGCCGCGGTCAAACTGAATCCCAGCCAGGAAGTCAGCATCGACATCCTGGTTATCAATGGCGCCGAATGCGAACCGTACATTACGGCCGACGATATGTTGATGCAGGAACGCGCTGCTGAAATCATCCAGGGTATTGAAATTGTTATTCAACTGCTGGGCGTAAAGCGGTGCCTGATCGGCATCGAGGCGAATAAACCGCAGGCGATCGCGGCGCTGGAAAAATACCTGCTCGAACATCAGTTGCAACAACAGATCGAACTGGTCACGATTCCCGTAAAGTACCCGTCCGGCGGCGAAAAGCAACTCATCCGGATTTTAACGGGGCGCGAAGTCTTCTGAACTGCCAAGGCGGCGATCATCCCCAATCACTTCATCTTCATTTCCCGTGACCAAAATCGCGGCCTGAAGGGCGTGTTTTGTAGTTGCCGCTTCATTGATCAGGGGAATGAATTCCCTAGTATACTCAGCCTCAACATCGCTTTGAAACATAGCGGCAGTGGTTTCGGCAATCCGGCGCAGTTCGGCCTCGATTTTCAGGCTGACCTTTTTGTCATAGCTCCGAACATCGCCCAACAACACTGCCGATCCGGCGATTTTATTGCGCAGCCCATCCGTGTTCATTTCGGTAACCGACACGATTGAAAACTGGGAGGGATCAATCCGGCGCGAAACGATGTTTTGTAGGTTCATGACGGTTGCACAGGCGGTGAGTAGCGCGTCGTTATGGTCATGCGGACATCCGGAATGGCCGCCACGGCCCTTGATCACGATTTTAAAGTTATCCTCGGCCGCCATGAATGCCCCATCTCGGGTGGCAAAATGTCCAACGGGCATTCCAGGTCTGTTATGCAATCCGTAGACTTCCTCAAATGGGAAACGCCTTAGCAAACCATCGTCCAGCATCGCATTCATGCCTTTGCCGTTTTCCTCGGACGGTTGGAAAATCAAATGGATTATGCCGTCATAATTGGGGGCCTGCGACAACACCTTTGCGGCGCCAAGCAACATTGTGACATGCCCATCATGCCCACAGGCATGCATGACGCCGGAGTTTTGGGATTTATACGCATGATCGCGCACTTCTTGAATGGGCAAGGCATCCATATCAGCCCGAAACGCGATAGATTTATTGCCACTGCCATTTCGCAAGGTCGCAACAATTCCGGTTTTCCCAACACCCGTTGTAATTTCTTGAACACCAAATTCGCGAAGCTTACCGATGATAAACTCTGCCGTGGCATGTTCCTGAAATCCAAGTTCCGGCTGCTGATGTAATGCGCGCCGCCATGCCTTCATTTCTTCATGTAGGTTCGGGTGCTCTAAAATTGGTTTCATTTG
>CAXMOT010000033.1:0-5679 GCA_964195105.1 uncultured Gemmatimonadales bacterium
CCCTGATCCGAGATAAAAGGCATTTTGCCCTTCGGCGACTGTTTGAGGTGTTTTGCTCCCGACAGGCACTCGTATTCGAGGCCGGTCATGCGCAGGTAGGCGTCCACTTTCAGGCAAAACGGACTGGCGTCTGCCATCTCACCAAAGGGTCCGAAATTATAAAGTTTAATCATCACTGCTCCAGTTTGTTGATTACCAGGGACTGTAACATTTTAGTGCAACTAAAAATCCAAATCATACTCATAACCATACTATCGGGGTAGGCAATTACACTCGATAATTTACATAGAGGAATACGAATGAAACGAACGTCAACGCTGATCACTTTGATCGCTTTAGTTACGGTACTCGGCATGAGCCAGACCAACGCCGCGTCATCGAGCGAGACACCGGCAACCCAAACCGCTATCGCGACCTTTGCGGGCGGCTGTTTCTGGTGCATGGAACCACCCTACGACAAGCTGGACGGGGTCATCAGCAACATCTCCGGATACATCGGTGGCCACCAGAAAAACCCGCCCTATAAAAGCGTATCCGCAGGCCGCAGCGGCCATACCGAAGCCGTTCAAGTCACCTACGACCCGTCCAGGGTGAGCTATGAAAAACTGCTGCAAGTATTCTGGCGCAATATCGACCCTGTGGCCAAGGACCGCCAGTTTTGCGACTCCGGCAGCCAGTATCGCAGTGAAATTTTCTACCACGATGAACAACAGGAACGCATCGCCCGCGATTCAAAGGAAGCCCTTGACCAGGACAAACCGTTTGATGGCGAGATTGCTACCGAAATCAGCGCCGCCAGCAGATTTTACCCCGCCGAGAAATATCACCAGGACTACTACAAAAAGAATCCGCTACGCTACAAGGGCTATCGATATAGCTGTGGCCGGGACAAGCGCCTGAAACAACTATGGGGTAAAAGCTAACTCGACCGGGTAGTCGCCAACGCACCGTTGCACCGCTCTAATCACAACAAATCACCAGCGCCTGGCCAGTGTTGCTAATTTTTCGTTTTAACTTTCAAATATGGTATCTTATAGCCGTTTCTACGCATAAAAAATAAAACGATCACTCTCAGGGAATCACCAGTGACTATCTTTTCAACAGCCGGTATCAAGGTAGCTTGCTTTCGCGTGATCGCAGCCGTCCTGGCGTGTCTCTTTTTGGCGGGCTGCACTGACCCTTTCGTGAAGCCCTCCCCACCGGAAACGCCCAGCCCTGCCCCCCGTGCTGCGGAACTGGATGCCAAGCAAGCTGAGCTGGACAAGGCGGCTGCAAACCTTAGTGCCCGGCAAAGTAAACTCGAGGCGCGCGAGAAAAAACTCGTGGCAACAGAACAGGAACTGGCCCGGCAGCAACAGCAACTGGCGGCACTTGAAAAGTCCATGCAAGTAGCTGAGTTTCGGGCCAAGCTGGAACCGACTGCATCCTCCGTTGCCCCGCCCGGAATCCTGGTGCTGGGCGAACTGGAACAAGTATTTCTTGAGCCTCCGGGGCTAACCCTGTCGGCGCGTATCGATACCGGTTCGGAGATCTCATCCCTCCACGCGCTGAACATTACGGAATTCGAACGGGACGGCAAGCCCTACGTACAATTCTCAATCCCCCACCCCAAAACAGGTGAGCAACTGCCATTGACGCGGCGCGTACGTGATCATGTGCGCATTAAGGAAATCAACGGAAAATCCCTGAAGCATCCGGTCGTGCTATTACGCGCGGTGCTGGGCGAAATCGATGAGCGTATTCAATTTAGCCTGATCGACCGCAGCAAGCTCGCCAATCCGGTCCTGATCGGACGCAATTTACTCCGTGATCTTGCAATCGTCGACGTAAGCCAACAATATACAACTAACCCTGAAATCGAGTAGGCCCATAACGGCGCCAATACTCATCCAGTGAGACTGATACCGAATAGATGCGCGCCCGACTCAAGCTCTACGCACTCGCACTCCTGCTGCTGGTTACCGGGATCGGCCTGACCGCCTATAAGCACCTGGAAATGGGTTTCCCGCTGTTACCCGATGCGGAGCAATCGGTTTGGACCATTGAGGCCCAGATTGATTTCCGGGCCCTGGGCAAGCCGGCAATCGTGTCCTTCGCACTGCCCCAGTCGCCACCAAACATGGTCATCATCCACGAGGACTTCGCGTCGCCCAATTATGGGTTCACCGAGGTCTCAACGCCTTTGGAACGGCGTGGCCAGTGGAGCAAGCGTGAACCGGTTGGCAGCCAGACAGTTTACTACCGCATGGAAGTGTATGAGAAGCAGGGCGCCAACCTGGACATGGGCAGCGACATTCCCGTTGCGCCGTTAACACCGGAGTTCGACGAACCCTTCAAGACCGCCGCCCTCACGCTACTCGAAGAAGTTCGCGGCCGCTCCGCCAATGCAGAGACCTTTACCAGCGAACTGCTCAACGCGCTCAACGCAAACAACCCGAGCCAGAACGTCAAGCTACTGTTAGGCGAGCAGACCAGCGAAGAATACCTTGCCAATCTGGCAATCGAACTACTGGCGATGGAAGGAATCAGCTCCCGTATCGTGCGCGGCCTTTATCTTGAGGGCGGCCGCAGGCGCCAGTCGCTCACCAATTTCATAGAAATCCATAACGGCGAAAACTGGCTGGTGTTCGATCAGGTCAGCGCGACCATCGGCGTTCCCGAAGGCTACCTTATCTGGCAGCGCGGCGGCCAGTCCCTGCTCGATGTGATCGGGGGGCGGCGCTCCAGGGTCGCCTTCTCAATTATAGAAAACTTCCGCGCCACGCGAGATCTCGCGGTGCGCTACGGGGAAGATCAGCAAACTGCCTTGATGGATTTTTCTATTTACAGCCTGCCGATCGCCGAACAAAACGCCTTTAAGTCGATTCTGCTGGTACCCATTGGCGCGTTGGTTGTGGTGATGATGCGCCTGCTCGTGGGGCTTCGCACCTCGGGTACTTTTATGCCCATCCTGATTGCCCTGGCATTGATCCAGACGACCCTGATTGCGGGCCTTATCATCTTCCTGGTGGTGGTGGGTACCGGTCTCATCTTTCGCGCCTACCTGTCGCGGCTTAACCTGTTGCTGGTGGCGCGGATTTCGGCGGTCATCATCGTGGTGATCGGCATCATGGCCGGTATCAGTATCATCAGCCTCAAACTCGGCATCAGCCAGGCGCTCACGGTCACCTTCTTCCCAATGATTATTCTCGCCTGGACGATTGAGCGAATGTCGATACTCTGGGAGGAGGAAGGCCCCAAGGAAGTGGTGGCCCAGGGCGGCGGCAGCCTGCTAGTTGCGGTGATCGCCTATCTGTTCATGACCAACCCAACCATCGAGCACCTGACTTTCAATTTCCCCGAACTGTTGCTGGTCAATCTGGCCATCATCCTGCTACTGGGGCAATACAACGGCTACCGGCTGACCGAGCTGCGGCGTTTCCAGCCCATGGCGGAAGAAAGTGTTTCTGACGAGCCCTAAAAAACTGCGCCAGCTTGGCATGCTCGGCATGAACCAGCGCAATTGCGCTGTTATCGCGCCGCTCAACCCGCGCCACCTCTACCCCGCCGTCGACAATAAACTCAAGACCAAGCTACTGGCCGAACAAGCCGGGATTTCCGTACCCAAGCTGCTCGGCACCGTGCAATACCAGCACGATGTAAAGGGCCTGGAGAAGATGCTGGCAAACCATCGGCAGTTCGTGATCAAACCAGCTAAGGGCAGTGGCGGCAAGGGCATCCTCGTCATCACGGAGCGGGATCATCAGTTGTTTTTCAAACCCAGCGGCGACGTGGTTAAGCACAGCGACGTTGAGCGCCATGTATCGAATATCCTGAGCGGCCTGTATAGCCTCGGGGGCACACCCGACGTCGCGATGATCGAGGCGCTGGTCAAGTTCGACCCGGTATTCGAGAACTACAGCCATGAAGGCGTACCGGATATTCGCGTAGTGGTCTACAAGGGCTACCCGCTAATGGCCATGTTGCGCCTGGCTACCCATGCCTCCGATGGCAAGGCCAACCTGCACCAGGGCGCCGTCGGCGTCGGTATCGATTTAGGCACGGGGCAGGCACTGCGCGCCGTCCAGTATGATCGACCGATCACCTACCATCCGGATACCCGCAAGCGCCTCGACGCCATCGCCATCCCGCATTGGGACCGGCTGCTGCCGCTGGCTGCAGCCTGCTACGACGTGACAGGTCTCGGTTACCTGGGGGTCGATATCGTACTCGACCGTGAGCTCGGCCCACTGATTATCGAACTCAATGCGCGCCCCGGGCTCGCCATCCAGATCGCTAACCACGCCGGCCTGGTACCCCGCATCCAAGTCATCGACACATTAACCGAGACCCATATTAACCCCCAGCAACGCGCCCTGTTCAGCAAGTATCAATTCAGCCCCGAACTGTCTGAATCCAAAGATAATTAGCCTCCAGGCGTAGAAATGGACAAGAGATCGCCGCGCTTTGCTCGCGATGACAATCGTAGCTCCAGATTCTCGTTCATCGCGCGGACCAGGTCGCTCCGTCCAACTGCCGAGAAGCGCAGTAAAATCCGGAACAGAGGCGGGACGTGTCTGAGCATCGCAGGGAACCCGAAGGGCAGCGAATCCGGAGAAAATGCTTTTGGTCACATCCCTACAAACCGGCGAAACAAAAGTAGCTCGCTCAGCGAGAGCGAAATAAATCTCTCAAGCTTCACCAATAGTTCAGAACCGGCTACCACCCAAAACCCCAACACCAACACTAAAGGTATCCAGGTACCTCTCCGCTCCTCGAAACTCGAATTAAGTAAACTATCCCTAGAACTCTCAGATCTCCACGCATAAGGACGGCTAGCAGAAATATGCCTTTAAGACGCCTTTTTCAAGGGGTAATCCTGTACGAGACTTTCGGCAGGAATATTCAAGCCTTCATGTAATTTTCGAATCATAGTCAATGTTAATTTGCGACGATAATTCAGCACTTCAGAAACTCGGCCTGAATGACCAATATAAGGAACCAGATCTTTATCCTTGAGGCCGTATTGCTCCATACGAAAGCGAATGACCTCAACAGGGTTTGGCTTGCCAATGGCAAAATTCTTAGCTTCATAAGCCTCAACAAGCGTTCCTAACACATCCAGCTCGTCACCTTCCGGGGAGTCTGCTTTTGCATCCATCAACGCCATAACGCGCGCCAAAGCTGCATCATAATCTTCTTCAGTTTTAATAGGCTTAATATTCATATTGTCACCGCATCAATTTGATCGTACATCTTATGTGTTCCAACAAAACGCACGTACACCATTCTATAAGGGTAATTAATCTTCACGACCAGCCTATAGTCATTACCCTTGATGTTGAAAACTACCCGACTGCCCTGGAGTACACTTGCGTTACGGAACTGTGCTTTCAGTTCCTGGGGCGTGGACCAATCAGCTCTTAGCTCTTCTTCATGCCATGCTTCCAGCTGCCCTTGAGCGTCGGAATAACCAGGCTGCTCCCAAAACTCTCTCAATGTCCTTTTTGAAATAATGCGCATGTATCTCCTTATGCTCCCATTTTGGGAGTATTTCGCCATTTTGTCAAATTATTGTCTTTGCGAACGCAGTGAAGCAATCTCCAGCGATGCTCTTAACAGTAGCGAGGAAATGGACAAGGGATCGCCGCGCTTTGCTCGCGATGACAATCGCAGCTCCAGATTCTCGTTCATCGCGCG
>CAXMOT010000034.1:0-5835 GCA_964195105.1 uncultured Gemmatimonadales bacterium
GATCGCTCGGAGCGCATCCGCACCTATAATTACCCGGAAGGTCGGGTCACTGATCACCGCATCAACCTCGTGGTGCACAGATTGAAGCAGGTTATCGAAGGTGACCTGGGCTGTATCATCGATCCGCTGATCAATGAGCACCAGGCCGAGCAGTTGGCCTCCCTGTCGAACGAGGGTGAGTAAGAGCGGGCGCGAGCCGCGTTAATGAGTATCTCTATAAAGCATGCGCTGGCGCGGGTCGCCGTGCTTGAAGCACATTCCCCGACGCCCGAGCTGGATGTGCAGGTGCTGCTGGCGCATGTGCTAAAACAGACCAGGGCATATCTCTATACCTGGCCGGAACGCTGTCTTGACGATGACCAGGCCCTGGCATTCGAAGCACTCCTGCAGCGCCGTGCCAGCGGCGAGCCGGTCGCTTACCTGACCGGCCGGAAAGAATTTTGGTCGTTGCCCCTGCATGTCACCCCAAGCACCCTGATCCCGCGCCCCGATACCGAACTATTGGTTGAGATCGCTCTCGAGCTTTATCCCGGGGATATTCCAGTACGGGTGGCAGACCTGGGTACCGGCACCTGCGCCATCGCGCTGGCCCTCGGTTCCGAACGTCCGGATTGGACCGTGGTTGCCACGGACAGGGAGGAGGGTGCCTTACAGGTTGCCGAGCAGAATCGCGCTGCGCTTGGCCTGCAAAATGTAACCCTGCTAAATAGTGACTGGTTCGCCAGCCTGACCGGGCAAACCTTCGACCTGATTGTCAGTAACCCCCCGTATATAGAAGAGCAGGATGTGCATCTTGACCAGGGTGATGTGAGGTTTGAGCCGCGCACTGCGCTGGTTTCGGGCGCCGATGGGCTGGCGGATCTGCGGAGTATTATCGCCGGGGCGAGCGAGCATCTGCGGCCGCAGGGTTGGCTGGCGCTGGAGCATGGCTTCCAGCAGGCGGAGGCGGTGCGGGCCCTGCTTACCGAATCCGGTTTCCTCGAGGTGCAAACCCGTACCGACCTCGCCGGCCTGGAGCGTGTCACCCTGGCACGAAATCCAACAACGTCTTGAACCTTCCAGGCCGCTCAATACTCCGGAATTAGCTACCACTTAACCCTCAGCCAAAAACAGGGTCTGGTCATCGCGCGGCCCCAGTCGCTCCGTCCAGCTGCCGAGAGGCACAGCAAAATCGGGGTTTAAGGCGGGAAATGTCTCGACCTGGATATTTAAAGTGCCTCGCTCAGCGAGAGCGAAACAAATCCATCCGCCGTCTCCAATAATCCTGAAACCGCACCACTAATGCAGAAATCACACCACTAATGCAGAAGCCACACCAGTAAGCCAGCAACACCCAACCATTCCCGCTGCCGTGCGAGCACCAGCGCTGGCGGTTATTGTCCCTTCGGCGAAACAGGCGTAAGCTGATATTCTTCATATCGCAAAGAATTATCAAGTAATCTCGCCGGGAGAATGAGCAAATGGATACGTCCCTCCACACACTGAACACCCTGTTCGAGCAGTTAGGATTAGCCAGCGATGATGCAGCTATTGACCAGTTTGTGGTTGAGCATTCACTCGCGCCGGAGGTCAGCCTGGCCGATGCGGATTTCTGGTCGCCCGGCCAGGCAATGTTTCTGCGCGAAGCGCTGGAGGATGATTCCGACTGGGCGGAAATTGTCGATTACCTGGATGCAAGGTTGCGTGCGATTTGATGCTGCGCCGGGCTAATTATAAATCCAGCAAGTTACCGTAGGGCAGGAATTTATTAGTGGAGTTGGTCCTGATCCAGGCGATTAGCGCCTTGTCAGGAAATTTGCCACGCTTTTTGAGTTCGCGGCACAGCCAGATTACCGGCGACTTGTTCTCCGCTTCCCAACCCGGCAGTAGCATTTCTGCAACTGTAAAAAAGCGGATCAATTGGCTGAGCTGCTGATCGTCTAATTGCGGCGCGGCCTTGGCCCAGGCATCTTTGTGAAGTCGCATCAGGTGGCTTGAGCCGCTGATTTGTTCCGCGCTGAGTGCTGATTTGAGCTGTCCTGACTCAGCCTCCTCGCCCAGTTCTGCCAGGCTTGCCAGGGTCGCAATATCAATTTCAAAGCCCCTGTTTTTGGTGTCGTCCGGGTTCCACTCGCCTATATCGCTCACTGCTGATCCTCAAATAGATAACGTTAACTGTCGCCGTGCTAATGCCGGCGGGTATTCTGTCACTGCCGGCAATATGAAGCAATCGTTGTGACCTGCCGGTTTTGTGAAATATTTGGGCTAGAACCAGCTCTCGACGGCGCCGTCCCCGGCGGGATTGGTGGGCCTGGCGATTAACCCCGATTGGGTTATCGAGACCAGGTATTCAGCCTTGTCTTGCATCGGCAGGTAGGTCGCGCTGCCATAGCGCGCATCGATGAAAGGTTTCAGCCAGGTAATCTTGTGGGCCTGCGACCACACATCGAGCCCCGGTTGTGATGACACTTCATAGAGTGTGCGGATGGCGGTCCGCTCCTGCTCGAGATTGCGATATCGTCCGCTGATGCGATCGAGCTTGTAGTGGCTATCGAGGCCGGCCAGGTTGGCATAGGCGTGCCACTTGAGAAGCTTGCCCTCCAGGCGCCATTCGTCGCCCTGCAGGCGAAATTCCCGGGAGCTGTTTTCATCCAGCAACTGCAGCGTGGCCATAAAATCCTGCTCGCCGCGCTGGTAAAAGCGCAATTTGGCAACCGGTTTTTCGTAGCTGAGGCGCGCATAGCTGGCCAGGTTGATCGCAGTGCCGAGGGTAATCAATCCGGCGACTAGCAAACAGCCGCCAACGCTGGTGGTGATCATGCCGCGCAGCGGCTGGCGCATGATCTTCAGTAACCCACGCAGGGTTATGACCAGGCCGATAATGCCGAGGATTGAGGCAATAACGATGAGGGGCATAGTGTTTCCCGGGCCAAGGATTTGAATTTCAATTAATTGAATTGTAGCAGACTAGTACTGTAACCACCTGATAACTCAGGGTGCAGAGTACCGGTGCATGGTGACCGAAACCGCTCGTGGAGTGCGTGGTCAGCAGAAAACGTTAGTCCGGTTTGGCCTGTTGCGGGATCGTAATATTAAAGCTGGCGCCTCCGAGTGCTGAGTCAGATAGCCCAATTAGGCCGCCATAGCTGCTGATGATGTCGACCGCCACCGCAAGGCCGATGCCCTGGCCCGAATGTCGTGTGTCGGCTCGTCCGCCTCGTTCCAGGACATGGCGGCGTTGCTCGACGGGGACGCCGTCGCCGTCATCGTCTACGGTGATCTCAAGCTGTTGTGAGCCAGCTTCAGTTTGCGTGGCGCTGGCGCAGATGCTGATCTGCTTGTGACAGGCCTTGAAGGCGTTGTCGAGCAAATTGCCCAGCACCTCCAGCAGGTCGCGTTCATCTCCGACGAAACTGCATTCGGGGTCCACCTGGTTGGTGAGCTGCACGGTCTTATCGGCATATACTTTCTGCAGGTTACGCAGCAGTTTGTCGACAACCGGCTGGATGGCGACCGGTTGCATTGAAAGCGCATGATTAGCGCCGCTGGCGCGCTGTAATTGATAGCTGATTATCTGGTCCATCTGCACGATCTGTTCTTCCATGCTCGCCGTGGCGTCTTTATTGTAGCCAGGATCTTTGCCGGAGGCAGCTTCGTTGGTGATGCCGCGCAGTACGGCCAGCGGCGTTTTTAAGCTGTGTGCAAGGTCCGCGAGGGTGTCGTGATACTTTTGGCGTTGGCGGCGTTCGTTGCTGATAAGCAGGTTGAGGTTGCTGGTCGTGCGCAATAGCTCCGTAGGGTAGTTGCCCGATAATTGATCCTGTGCGCCGGTTTCGATCTGCCGAATTTCGCGCGCCAGGTGCCGCAGCGGCGCCAGCCCCCAACGCATGATCAGCCACTGGGCCACCAGCAGTACAATGCAGATGCCGCCGAGCCAGCGCCACAGGGTGCCGCGAAACCCGTGTATTTCGGCCATAACCGGGACGTCGCTTTGCAATATCGAGGTGATAAACGGGATTTCGCCGCCCTGGTCATCTTCCCAGATTAGTCGGCGGTGATAGGCGAGCATCCGTGCGCTGCCGCTGTTGGTGTCGTTCCGCACGAAACGTTGTTCCCCGGGGGTGAGCGCCGGTAGTGTCGGCGCGGTGAACGCGATGGCGGACTGCGAGCGCCATAATTCCTGGCCATCGGGGCCTTGAACAAACGCGTACAGGCCTGAATCGAGTCGATTGAAATCGGGCTCAGGCAGGTTCTCCGGCAACAATAGTCTACCGTCACGTAACTCTGTCACCGCAAGAATGGCGTACAGGCGGGTTTCGAGTCGTTCCCTGGCCGCCATTTCGACACTTTTCGAAAAAGCACGGTCGAGCACGTAGCCGGTCAGGCTTAGAAAAATCAATAACACCGCCAGGGCGGCGGTTAGCAGGCGGCCACTGAGCGATCGGGTGAGGCGCGCCAGCATGTTCTAGGGAGACACCTTGCCTGCGGAGCTGAATCGATAACCGCGTCCGCGCAGCGTTTCGATGGGGCTGTGCTGACCGGCAGGATCCAGCTTCTTGCGCAGGCGGCCCACAAATACTTCAATGACGTTGCTGTCGCGATCGAAGTCCTGGTCGTAAATGTGCTCGGTTAGCTCCACCTTGGAAACGACCTTGTCCGGATTAAGCATCAGGTACTCCAGTACCTTGTATTCATAGGCGGTGAAATCGAGGGCTTCGCCATCACGGGTCACCTCCTGGGTCGAGGTGTTGAGTCGCACTGTGCCGATTTCCAGCACCGGCTGGGCCACGCCCGCGGCGCGTCGAATCAGGGCATTGATGCGCGCCAGTAATTCTTCCATATGGAAGGGTTTGACCAGGTAATCATCGGCACCGGCTTCCAGGCCATCGACCTTGTCTTGCCAATGGCCTCGCGCGGTCAGGATAAGTACCGGGTAAACCTTGTCGCGCTGGCGCAGTTGCTGGATGAGCTCAATGCCATTCAGCTTGGGTAGGCCAATATCGACAACGGCGAGGTCATAGGGGTACTCCGACCCGTTGAACAGGCCTTCCTGGCCATCGTTGGCGCAGTCCACACTATAGCCTGCTTTGCTGAGCGCGCTTACCAACTGGTCCTGCAGCGCCTGTTCGTCTTCAACGACTAAAATACGCATCATTTATTCCTGGTTTGTTCTTGGCTTATTGCTGGCGAGAGAGTTATCTCTTGGCGTTAACCACGACCGTTTTGACGCGGCCTTTGTCGGTCAACATCTTCACCCGATAGTGTTTTTTGGGGCCTTGCGTAACGAGATTGGCCGACAGCACTTTGCCCGATACCTGACGCTGGGCTGTACGAATAGCCTGCTCCTTGCTAATGGTCTGCTGGGCTTTCTGGTTCTGCGCCAGCAGCATGGGCGCCGCAGCGAAACTCTGTTGCGGCTGGCTCCAGACGGCTGTGGGATAGAGTGTGCTAATTAATAGCACCGCTGCGCTGAGTATATAGGGCCGGGTCATGGCTAGAGCCTTTTCAGGTTCCCAAAGTTTTTTAGTCAAGTTGCGCATCAGTTTAAGCCCAAATCTATCCAGCGTCCATTTGCCCGCGGCGTATCAGTGTGAACAGGCCCTGGCAGGCTGCTAGTAGCTGTAACGCTTGGTGGCAGAGAAATAATTCACCGGGGTCACGGATACCTTGACCTTGATCCGATCCCCGGGGTGCTCGCGGGTTTGGGTGTCGTACATATTGCCACGGTATTTATATTGCACATCGTAGCCAATAATCCGCTCTTCCTCGTGGACGTCCTGGTAAGTCTTGCACACCTCTTCGGTGGCGTAGCGAACCTCGCCCTGGCCGGCATTGCGGCGACCGATATCCCTGCCG
>CAXMOT010000035.1:0-18292 GCA_964195105.1 uncultured Gemmatimonadales bacterium
TCGTCTGCGGCCGAGAAGTGATCGGCATGGGTGTGGGTATCGAGTAGATAACGGATTCTCAGGCCATCCTGGCCGGCGAGGCCCAGGTAACGCTCAAGCTGGTGGATTTCCGGGTCGATGACCACTGCCACGCAAGTTTCCTCGCAGCCCAACAAGTAGGATTGGCAGCCGCGCTCCGTTGCAATCTGGTGAAAAATCATAGAGCCTCCTTTTTCAATGATTTTATTCTATCGCAGTGGCGCTCATAAAGGGGTCCATAAAGGGGTCAGGTTGAATATTTTTTGATCAGTTGGCCTGGTGTTGTATGCTTAGTCTCCTAGGGCATAGCCCTGATTACCCGCGCCTAAGGAGGATTAAGCTTGAACATCGATCTGTCCCACTATAAAGGTCTCATATTCGATATGGACGGGACCCTGGTGGACACCATGCCTACTCACCTTGAAGCCTGGCGGCTGACCGCTGAGCATCACGATTTCGAATTCAGTTACGAGTGGTTTTACGAATTGGGTGGCGTGCCCACCCTGGAGACCATCGTCATGGTTAATGAAGCGCAGGACCTGCGTCTTGAGCCGTTGGGCGTTAGCATCACCAAACGGCAAATATATGAATCGATCTGCAGCAAGATTGACCTTATAGATGAGACCCACGGCCTGCTCTTGCAGCACCGGCCAGACAAAAAAATCGCCATCGGGACCGGTGCCGACAAACGCGGAGCGGACCGTACACTGGCGGCTTCAGGCCTGCTCGGGTTGTTGGACGCGGTGGTCTGCTCCGACGACGTTGCAAACCACAAACCCAGTCCTGATACGTTTCTGCTGGCGGCTGAAAGGCTGGGGCTGAAGCCCCATGAATGTGTGGTATTTGAAGATACGCGGACGGGCCTTGAAGCGGCTCGCAGTGCGGGGATGGACTGCTATCTGGTGGTTGACGGCAAAGTCCGGGAGTTTTTTGCCCGGGATACAAGTCTTAAGTCTTCGTGAAAGTGGGTTGATTATTATCGGGTTGAATATTTTTTGACCAACACGGACTTGATGCCAGGGCACCTAAGGTCAGTGTGAAAAAGCTGCTTATGGCTGATACACAGCTACAAGATATTAGTTTACAGGCTGACCCAAAACGTCTTAATCGGTCCAAGCAGCCGAATTCTGCGTATCCTTCCTGACTCTATCTAACGCAGGCCTTTCGTAAATGATCAATCTCTATATAATCCTAAAAACCTCAGTTGGATCATGAAAGTATGCACAACCTCTTGACGCACCTGGAAAATTTGGAAAAGCTCTCATCACCAATAAGGTGGCTATGAGTTCTTCAAATTCCCCACGCACATCAATATGTTGCACATCTTTTTCACGCTCAACTGAGGTTTCCAGGATAATCCTGCCTACCTAATTCGGATGACCATCCCCGTGAGAATAATCTACCTGTTTATTGCCATAATGCTGGCCTCGTCGGGCGCATTCGTTGCCGCCGAAGCACCGGTTACGAGTAAATCTGTGAAGGTCTCCACGCTTGCCGAACTGGCCATCTATCCCGAGCGTAGCGCGCCGGCCACGGTGGTCAGTCTTAACGAGTCTGTCATCAGCGCGGAAATTACCGCCACAGTGACGTCGGTCGAGGCACTGGTTGGCGATGTGATGCAACCGGGCCAGACATTGGCAACGCTCAACTGCGCGGATTACGAGCTTGCGGTGAAAAGTTCGCAGGCGGTCCTGGATAGCGTGAGCGCCCGGATTGAACTCGCCCGCCTGAACTTTGAGCGGGTGCAGCGCTTGCTGGACCAGAAGTCGGTTTCCCAGGAAGATCTCGATTCGCGTAACGCGGACCTCGTTGCGTTGCGTGCAGACAAGCGTGGTGCCCAGGCGAGCCTTGAACTGGCGAAGACCAATCAACAGCGCTGTAATGTGACCAGTCCCATGCGTGCGCTGGTGACCGAGCGCGTCGGGTCGATTGGGCAATTGGCTGTCCCTGGTACGGTGTTATTCACGCTGCTGGATTTGGACAATATTGAAGTGTCGGCGCAGGTCTATGCTGCGGATGCGGAGAGCCTGGAACGCAGCAGAGAAGTATTCATGGACCAGGACGGCGAGCGCTATCCGCTGACACTGAGGAGCGTGCTGCCAGCTATCGATAGCACCACCCGAAACCGCGAAGCCAGGTTGCACTTTGTCGAGCGGGCGACGCTGGCAGGTGCGGCAGGCAAGATTGTGTGGCGTGATGACAGGCCGCATGTGCCGCCGGAGCTGATTGTTGAACGCGACGGTCGCCTTGGTGTATTCGTATATGAAGGCGGCCAGGCCCGTTTTGTTGAGTTGCCCGGTGCACGGCCAGGGCGGTCGAATCTGGTGCAGCTTGAGCCCTCCACGGAACTGGTCGTTGAAGGGCATTATGGCCTGAAAGATGACGATAACCTGAGTGTGAATTAACATGCATTCGCAACAGTTGGAAGTGTTACTGCTGCAAAGGGCTGTTTTCGTGCGGGTATCAACCAGATGAATTGGCTGCGGCGGTTTTACAGTAACCATGTGGTTGCCAACCTGAGTTTTGTGTTGGTGCTGGTGCTCGGAATTCAATCCTACTCTCAAATGCCCCGGGTGCGTGACCCCGAGGTCAATTTCAACTTCATTATCATCAACACTATTTTACCTGGGGCGTCCGCCGAGGAAGTCGAACGCCGGATTACGGACCCGCTGGAGGACTCGATCTCGCGTTCGATCCAGGACCTCGACTTCGTTACCAGTACCAGCCGCGATGGTGTATCCACTATCCTGATCCGCTTCGTCCAGATAGACGAGGATACCTTCGAGAAGCGGCTCATCGATCTGCGTCGCGAAGTCACCAATACCTACACCGACGAACTCCCAAGCGAGGCTGAAGACCCGTCGATCCAGGAAGTCACCAGTTCCAGCTCGCTGCCAGCGGCGACGGTGGTGGTGACCAGCGAAGGTGCCGGTCAAAATCTGCTGTTCAATGCGCGCAACCTGAAAAACGAAATGGAGCGAATAGAGGGCGTCGATCGGGTCGCTGCCTTGGGGTTACCGCAACCTGAATTACATGTCAGTTTTGAGCCACAACGCCTGCGCGGCCTTGGAATAACGCCGGCGGATCTGGCGGATACGGTCAGGGCGTACTTCCGGGACGTATCGGTGGGGGATATCGAAACCGAGTCTGCGCAGTGGATCGTCCGTTTCCAGGGTACCGATGCGGATCCATCGACGCTCGCTGCCTATCCGTTGCTGACCTCCAGGGGCGTCGTAACGCTGGGCAGCGTTGCCGAGGTGTTCTCCAGCACCGAAGAGGCGTCTGAGCTGGTTCGCTACCAGAATCGGCCGGCGGTGATGCTGTCGATTACCAAGAAAGGTGAAACCAATGAACTGGATATGCTGGCGGCGGTCCGCAGTTTTATAGACGAGAACAACCAGCTTAGCGCCGGCACCGGCGTCGAACTGGTGCTGGTCGATGACCAGACAATTCCCACCCGCGAAGCGTTGTCATTGATGCAGAACAATGCCTTGATTGGCCTGCTGATGGTGCTCGTGGTGACCTGGTGTTTCCTGGGTAGCCGCATTGCGTTGCTGACCAGTATTGGCATCCCGTTTACCCTTGCCGGCACCTTTATTATTCTGCATGCCATGGGCATGACCCTCAACACGACCGTACTGCTCGGGGTGGTTATTAGCCTGGGGATGATTGTTGATGACGCGGTGGTTGTGGTGGAGGCGATCTACTATCGGCTGGGACGTGGCATGGGCGCCCTGGACAGTGTGATCGAGTCGCTGCGTGAAGTGTTTGCGCCGGTGACAACCTCTATCCTGACGACCATGGCAGCCTTTTTGCCGCTGATGCTGCTACCCGGCATACTTGGCGAGTTCATGAAAGTCATCCCGATCACGGTGTGCGTCGCGCTGGCCGTCAGCCTGCTGGAAGCCTATTGGATGCTGCCTGCCCACATTAGCGGGGTAGACCTGCGGCTGACCGAAAAGTCGAAAACCGAGCGCAAGCGTGTCGAGGTGACTCACTGGATTCGCCTGAGTTACACCCGTGCGTTGGTGAAGGTGTTACGCTATCCCAAGCGATCATTGGCCGTAGTGCTGGCGGTATTCCTCATCGCCATGACCGCACTGGGCGCGGGCATGGTGCGCTTTAACTTCTTCGCGGGAGACGCGCTGCGGGTTTTCTATGTCAATGTGGACATGCCCAAGGGCACAACCCTGGCGCAGACGATGGAGGAATTACAGGTCGTTGAGAAACTGCTTAATGAGGTGATAGAAGAAGATGAATTACGGGCCTCAGTCGCTTTTTCAGGACAACGCTTTACCCAAACCGAACAGTTGTTTGGCGATAACGTGGGGCAGGTCGTTGTTAGCCTGAATCCCGATGGCCGGCCTGTTAAAGAGCTGGTCAGTGCTATTGAAGAGCGCTTTGCCAGCCTTGACTCGGGTGCTGACGTATCGTTGTTGGTTCTCGAGGAAGGCCCGCCCGTATTGCCCGCAATCAGCGCCAAGGTACGCGGCACAGACTTCGAGCAAATCCTGGCTGCCGTGAAAGAAATGCGTGCCTTTATGGAACAGCACAGCGAGTTCACCGATATCAATGTCGATTACCGGCCCGGCAATCCCGAACTGGAACTCAAATTGGATGGTGGAGCTATCAAGCGTGCCGGGTTACCTCCAGCACAGGTCATTCGGTCGCTCCAGGCACTGGTCGATGGAGAACTGGTGACGCAATTCCAGGATAAAGGTGAAGAGGTTAATGTTCGCGTTCTTGCCAAACACGATACCTGGACAGACATCGATACGTTGTTGCGCCAGCCGTTGTCGCTGCCAGGTGGCAGCTCCATTGCGGTCGGCGACCTGGTAACCGCAGAATATGGTTTTGGCCAGCAAAACATTCGGCACTATAACTTTCGGCGCAGCATCACTATCCAGGCCGGGATTGATGAATCGGCCACCAACACGGTCGTGTCGAACGCGCTCCTGCAGGAGGAATGGCAGCGTATTAAACAGGATTACCCGGGCTTGAGCCTTGATTTGTCGGGCCAGCTCGATGACATCGAGGAAAGCCTGGATGCGATGGCCTTCCTGACCTTGATGGGTATTGGCTTGATTTACCTGATCCTGGGCACCCAGTTTGGTAGCTACCTGCAGCCGCTCCTCGTGTTGACGACGATTCCTCTGGCGATTACCGGTGTGGTGTTTGGTTTGCTGCTCACTAACAATCCCATGAGCCTCTATACCCTGTATGGCGTAGTCGCGTTGCTGGGGATATCGGTTAACGCATCAATCGTATTGATCTCTGCCGCCAACGACCGGATCAGGTTGGGGATGAGCCTGCTGCATGCAACTATCTATGCGGCGCGACGTCGCGTGATACCGATCATTATTACGTCACTGACGACGATCGCCGGATTGTTCTCGCTGGCAGCGGGGCTGGCGGGTGAGTCATTGGTATGGGGGCCGGTCGCCACCGCGATTGTCAGTGGGCTGGCGTTCGCAACGGTATTGACCCTGTTCGTAATCCCGCTGCTATACCGGACCTTTATGGCGCGATCACACCTGCTCAAGAGCACTGCGCATCTGCGCAGCGACGCCCGGTCGGGTATTGACGTAAGCGTGCCTTAGGGGCTGGCGTGTTTCAAATGGGAATGCAGTGCATACCACTTTGCCGGGAAGTGCGCGATCACGTAAACCGCAGCGGCAATAATGGGTACTAATTCGAAATTGGCGGTCACCAGTAACCAGACGAAGCTGATCGAGATAACCAGGCACCAGCGGCAATGGCCGTAATACAGGCCGGTTTTGCCTTGATGTAATTGGGTATAGGTACGCGAAACCCGAATGGGTTCTAATTTGGCATTCATGCTAGCATTCGCTCCGAGAAATTTAGTGAGACATTACATAAATATGTAACGCACACGCATCGCAATGGTTGGCCCTCTTTCCCTGACAGCTGACCTATCCTTGATCTTGCGCATTCCTAATTGTTTTTTCCCCGACAATCGCAGTCTGCTTGAAAAATCCGTACTAATTTGACACCGCCGATGTTAATCCCTACCCGTTGCTGATGCAAGCGCTGTACTCTGTCTACATGATAATTACGGATAGAGTACTAAATGTGGCGACAGATATTTGAAATAGCAGGCCGATCTGCGGCCTGCTGTTTTTCTGCGAATAGCCATAGCGTCAGGCTATGAACGCGTGACGGGTCTTCTGTTATGCGCTACGCCGGGTTAACCCTGGCGATTGGCATCGATCCTCTTATTGATTAAGCGCTGCATTTGGTTCAGCGAGATCATATGCGAGTAGATTGGCGACAGCAGGCCCCGTTTGCGGAAGTCATTGAAGGTCTCTTCGGACAACCGATTGAATTTTTCTTCATCGATCAGGTGGACGCCCGAGATATTAATGGGCTCGTCACCAATCCTGACGGTCAGGTTGCGCGGCGTCAGCAGATCGGCTTCCTCAAGCATTTTAATGAAACTCTTGGTGAGTTGCTCATTTTGAAGGTAGGTCATCAGGTTTTCGCCAGCCTGCCTGGTGTATTCGGTCTGCTCGCCTTCGTCGTCGAACAAGCGGATATCGCCATCTTCGCCCATAAGGTCGCTGTCTTCGTCAATGGCTAACACGAAGCTATCCTCATCCGGGCTAACCTTGGCCAGGCGCAATGGGTAGTCCCTTATGACGGAAGGCGTATAAATGCCGGCCCATTGGTCACCGCCTACATAGAGATTCTCCCCTGGGCTCAGTCCTGTAACGACCACGGACTGGAACTCGTTGGTCTTTATGTTTTTGATAAACACGATCGGGAATTCCGCGCAGGCGAGGCCAAATTCATGCACCACGACGGGTATAATGTTGTTTTCTTTGGTATGTGAGTATTTCGTTGATTGGTTGATCGTCGTATTGCGATGTTTTTCTTTATTGAGGGCTATGATCTTCGCCACGGTATACCGCTCCTGGGAGTTAAAATGGGTGCGGAAGTATACCCTACAGAGATTTTTTGCCAAACAGTAACGGTGCAACTTTTTCGCAGCCGGTTGGCTTGTCCGATCCAATAACCTGGCCCGGTCTTGTGCCGATGTACAGGTCGGGTTTTGTGACGACTTCTTTGCCCGCCTTGCTTGTGATCATGAGGCGAATCGTCATAATGAAATAATCGGGCTGTGCTACTTTAAGCGAAGGTTATAATATGAAAAAAACGAGCCGCACCAAGATTCGACCGTTACGAAGCCTCAACCTGCTATCCCATCGAGAGATAGTCAATATGGCCTCCTCCAACGAGGAGGTGTTTCAATTATTCCGCAATTGTGCCCTCGCCATCCTGAATACCGACAGCGACCAGGATGATGCGGCGGAGATCCTGGCGGACTATTCCGATTTTGCCATTGAGGTTGTTCCGCAATCCAGGGGGCTCATGCTGGAGGTGCATAATGCGCCGGAGATCGCATTCGTCGACGACATCATGATTCGGGGTCTCCAGGATCACCTGTTTTCCGCACTACGTGACATTGTCTATACCGACTTGAGGATGAGCGGTGGGTCCAGGTTTCAACTCGACTCGTCGGCGGGAATTACTGATGCAGTGTTCCGGATTCTGCGCAACGCGGGAGTGGTCAGGCCCAATCGGGCGCCTAACCTGGTGGTATGCTGGGGAGGGCATTCTATTTCCCGCGCCGAATATGATTATTCCAAGGAGGTGGGTTTCCAGTTGGGATTGCGCGGCCTGGATGTGGGTACGGGTTGCGGTATCGGCGCGATGAAGGGGCCGATGAAGGGCGCAGCCGTCGGCCATGCCAAGCAACAAATTAACGATGGGCGTTATATCGGGATATCCGAACCTGGCATCATCGCCTCTGAATCGCCCAACGCGATCGTCAACGAACTGGTGATTTTGCCGGATATAGAAAAGCGGCTGGAGGCCTTCGTTCGGCTTTCACACGCAATCGTGGTATTTCCTGGCGGCGCGGGTACTGCCGAGGAGGTACTGTACCTGCTTAGCATATTGATGCATCCGGAAAACAATCACCGCCTGCCTCTGATCTTTGCTGCGCCGGAAGCCTATAGCGATTATTTCGCGGAACTGGGTGAGTTTATCGAGAACGCGCTGGGTAAGGAGGCGACCGCCTTGTACCAGGTTGTGATCGGCGAGCCGGAAAAGGTGGCCAGGGAGGTCAAGCGCAGTATCGAGAGCGTGCATCGCTATCGCCGCAAGACCAAGGAGGCGTACTATTTTAACTGGAGCATGAATATCGACATGATGCTGCAGAAGCCCTTCGTGCCAACCCACCAGAACATGGCGGCATTGAAACTCGACCGCGCGGTGCCGGCATTCGAATTGGCGGCGAATCTGCGCTCGGCGTTTTCAGGGATCGTGGCGGGCAACGTAAAGGCGTTCGGGATCGAGCAGATAAACATACACGGACCGTACCAGCTAAATGGAGACGCCTCACTGATGCGAGCGATGGATGACCTGCTGCACAGTTTTGTGCGCCAGCGACGGATGAAGCTGGGTGAGGGTGCCGAGGAATACCGGCCATGTTACACATTGCAATCCTGAGTTGTCCCGGCGTGGTCCCTGTCGGGGCGACGGCGTGATGCCCGAGCAACTGGTGTGCTGGAAATGCGGCGCAGGGCTGCAGGGCTTAATCCTGCCCATGTCGCGGCGCGAAGAGTGCGCGGCCTGTGGCGCAGACCAGCATGTGTGCAAACTGTGCCAGCACTTCGCCCCGCAGCGCGCGGGCCTGTGCACAGAAGATCGTGCCGAGGACGTGGTCGATAAGGAGCGGGCTAACTTCTGTGATTACTTTGTGCCGCGGCAAAACGCATTCCAGGGCGCGGCGGGTGGAGGTGCGGTAAGTGGTCAGGCCGCCGCCCGGGCGCAACTTGCCGAATTATTCGGTGATGAGCTGCCGCCTGAAGCGACCGACGGACTGTCGCCGGAGGACGTCGCCAAGGTCGAATTCGAGCGCCTGTTTGGTGGCGGGGATGGCACCTTCGGCGCAAAAGACTGATCTCACCCTGTTAAAAAACTTCTTATCGATTCAGCCGGCGTTCAGCGGCACAGCACTATTCTCAACCTGCAACCTAACTGAGGATAGTGTTATGAAAGTTATCTCCTGGATTTTAATACCTTTAATTGGGCTCGGTTTCAGTGTGCAGTCTGCACATGCCGAATACGCCAGCCACAAAGTTTCCCACAGTGATCAAAGACAGGGCCATAGCGGTAAACGCGGCCATGATAAGGAACGTCGTGATCACAAGGGCGATCGGCATGATAAGAAACATTATCGCGATGATCGACGTGACCATGATCGGCATCCTGATCGTCACCAAAAGCGTCATCACAACGCGGCCAGGGATTACCGCTACAAGGCGTTCGGTCATTACGACAAGCCCGGCCACTACAGTAAGCACGGTTATAATAAGTACCAGGATCGCAATTACTGGCGTCATGCCAATCGCCAGCACCTGGCGCGCAATAAGTATAACGATTACCGTTATTCGCTCGGCTTTAACGGCTACGGCTATAATCCCCGCGCGATCCGCCATGGCGCCTACTGCAGGCACTAGGAGACTGTCGGACTTAGGATGAATCTACTGCGGAAAAGTCGCTCACGTAATGGAGGGGGGTCAGATTTACCGATTATTCTCGTTAAATAGCGGGCTATTCGCCTCAAATAATCGAAAAATCTGCCTCAAACCGATCTTTCCCTCGCTACGATCACCTAAGTCCGACAGCCTCCTGGCACCGGTAGTCTATTGTGAAGATAGGACACCAAACCTACCTGACTGACGCGCTGCACATGGTTATAATGGCTCATTCAATAGATGGTTATAATGGGCCATTTAACAGAAGAGCGTCAGTCAGGTAGTTTTAACTATGTCGAACAATATTGTGCAGCTGAGTATCGAGGAAAAACTGGCCAGCGCCTTTGATCCGCAGCACCTGCAGGTCGAAAACGAGAGCCACAACCACAGTGTTCCAGCCAATTCCGAAACCCACTTTAAGGTGATCATGGTATCCCCCGGGTTTGCGGGCCAGCGTCTGGTCGCGCGTCACCAGGCCGTGTATGGGGTGTTGGCCAATGAGTTAAAGGCCGGAGTACATGCCCTGGCATTGCATTTGTATACCGAGCAGGAGTGGCGAGAGAAGGCGGGCAATGCGCCGATGTCCCCGCCGTGCCTTGGCGGCTCAAAGGCGCAGGCCTAGCTGGCTGTTCAAAAACTACCTGCGTGGCCAATTCTTCGTTAAAAATGCTCATTTACTAAGTGTAAACTCCGCTTTTTCGAGAATTTTTGCCCCGTCTTGGCTGCCTAGCCAACGTTTTTCAACAGCCAGTAGCTGTCAGCGAAGCTGCAGCCAGGGATTCATTTTTCAATTGTTCTCGTATAAAATGCGCCACCCAGATTCCGCTTGCCCAGGTAATTACAGAATTCCCATGAGTAATATCATCGTCATCGCCCTCTATAAGTTCGTCAAGCTGGCGGATTTTGAAGCCATGAAAGGCCCGCTGCTGACCTGCTGCAAGAAGCATAAGGTCAAGGGCACGCTGTTGCTTGCCGAGGAAGGGCTCAATGGCACCATCGCAGGTGAGCGCGAGGGTATTGATGCGGTACTCGCCTGGTTACGGTCGGATAGCCGGCTGTTGGATATTGAGTATAAAGCCTCCGAGGCGGAGGAGAACCCGTTTTACCGCATGAAGGTGAAGCTGAAAAAGGAAATCGTGACCCTCGGGGTGGATGGAATCGACCCCACCTGCATTGTGGGAACCTATGTGAAGCCGCAGGACTGGAATGACCTGATCAGCGATCCTGAGGTGGTTCTGGTTGATACCCGTAATGATTACGAAGTTGCGATCGGAACCTTCGCGGGTGCGATTAACCCGCAGACCACCAACTTTCGCGAATTCCCCCAATATGTGCAGGATAACCTGGATAACAATGCGCATAAGAAGGTGGCGATGTTCTGCACCGGCGGGATTCGCTGTGAGAAGGCGTCGGCGTATATGCTCGAGCAGGGATTTGCCGAGGTTTATCACCTGCAGGGTGGCATTCTGAAATACCTGGAGGAAGTGCCTGAGGGCGAGAGCCTGTGGCGCGGCGAGTGTTTTGTGTTTGATAACCGGGTGGCGGTGGATCACCAGCTTGAGCAAGGCAGCTATGACCTGTGCCATGCGTGCCGGCATCCCATCTCCGGGCAGGACAAGCGCAGCGATCAATACCGGGAAGGCGTCTCGTGCCCACATTGCTTTGCCGAGAAGTCGGACGAGGATCGGGAGCGTTATGCCCAGCGCCAGAAGCAAATTGAAATAGCCGGCAAGCGGGATCAAAAACACATCGGCGTCGCCAAAAGCGAAATTCTGGCGGCGAAAGCTGAAAAGGCTGCGCAGCATCAAGAAGCAGTTGCCCGCTCTCGGGCGCTTCCCACAAAGTAGCTGTTCGCTCCCATGGCCCATTAACCCTTCCGCGGGGCTCACTCGCGCGCAGGCAATTTATTGTAGGTTATGGATTAAACTTTCCTGAATGTGGTGGTAAACTTAGCCTCCGCTTTGGCAATGGTTCTTGGGTTCGCTCAAAAATGCGAGCTAAGACATTGATATATTTAAGTTTATTTGTTACCTGCTAGTTTCGCCAGATTATCGGTTCCTGTATCCCACCCCGTTTGCAGGCTGGATTACGTTCAGCTGATGGGGAAATACGGACTAAATCATGCAGATCCACATGGACGGTGGCCAGAACCTGAACACCATCATTTTTGGTGGTTGGCAGGAATTGGCAGGTAACTTGCTAACAGGTTAGTGTAAGGAGATTATGGTATGGCGAACGAAAACATCGTAAAGCCCACGTTCGGTCTACCCAAACGACAAGGTTTATATGACCCCCAGTTTGAGAAAGACAGCTGTGGGGTTGGCTTTGTCGCGCATATAAAAGGCCAGGCCAGCCATAAGATCATCACCGATGCGCTCTATGCCCTTGAGCAAATGGAGCACCGCGGCGGTTGTGGCTGTGAAACCAATACTGGCGACGGCGCCGGCATCCTGATGGGTATTCCCCACGGTTTCCTGAAAAAGGTTGCCAAGCGTGATATGGGTATCGAGTTACCCGAAAAGGGTGCTTATGCGGCGGGCAACGTGTTCCTGCCTGTTGACGAGACAGAGCGCGCGCACTGCAAACAGGTTGTTGAAACGAAGATCGAGGAATTCGGCCTGAAGCTGCTCGGTTGGCGTGATATGCCGGTTGATGCTGACGCTGCCGATATAGGGCCCTCGTCGCGGTTGGCGCGTCCCCATATTGAACAGCTGTACGTCACTGCCGCAAAGGGTGCTGCCGGCGATGAGCTAGAGCGCCTCCTTTACCTGTTGCGGAAAAACACCAGTAATTCACTGCGTAGCGATACCAGTCTGGAACAGGCACTGAGTTTTTATTATTGCAGCCTGTCCTCCAAGGTCATGGTATATAAAGGCATGCTGACGACTGCACAGGTCACACTGTTTTATACCGACCTGGCTGATCCCGACTTTGCTTCGCACCTGGCTATGGTTCACTCCCGCTTCAGTACCAATACGTTCCCGTCATGGGATCGCGCCCAGCCGAATCGTTTTATGGCTCATAATGGCGAGATCAACACGCGCAAGGGTAATATCAACTGGATGGCGGCCCGTGAGGGTGTGGCCAAGAGCGCCTGCTATGGCGACGACCTCGACAAACTGTTTCCCGTGGTAGAGCCCGAGTGCTCCGATTCCGGCAGCTTCGACAACGTGCTCGAATTCCTGCTGATGAATGGTCGCACCCTGCAAGAAGCGATCATGATGATGATCCCGGAAGCCTGGCAGAACGACGCCAGCATGGCGCAGGACAAGCGCGATTTTTGTGAGTTCAACTCCATGCAAATGGAGCCATGGGATGGGCCGGCGTCGATCACCTTTACCGATGGTCATTACCTTGGCGCGGTGCTGGATCGTAATGGTCTGCGTCCGAGCCGCTATTACGTTACCCATGATGACCATATTATTATGGCGTCGGAAGTCGGCGTGGTACCGGTTGACCCGGCGAACGTGAAAGAAAAGGGCCGGCTACGACCCGGCAAAATGTTCCTGCTGGATTTTGAGCAGGGCCGCATGATTTCAGACCAGGAACTCAAAGGCGAGTTTGCCAGGAAGCGTCCTTACGGTGACTGGATCCAGGACCAGCGTATCGAACTGGGCAAACTACATACCGAAGAAGAAGCCCATGGCTTCGACCCTGAAACGCTGATGGAGCGGATGCAGGCGTTCGGATTCAGCGTGGAAACCATGCAGTTTATGCTGTTGCCACTGGTGACCGAATTGCGTGACCCGGTTGGCTCTATGGGTAACGACTCGGCGCTGGCGTGCCTGTCTGACAAGCCGCGCATGATCTACGATTATTTCAAACAGTTGTTTGCGCAGGTGACCAACCCGGCTATTGACTCGATCCGTGAAGAGGTCGTTATGAGCCTGGAGTGCTATATCGGTCCCGAGGGCAACTTGCTCGAAACCACCAGGCAGCATGCGCACCGCTTGTTGATCCCGCACCCGATCATTACTAATGAAGAGTTGGCATGCCTGAAACATATTGACCACAAGCATGTCGAGCACAAGACATGGGCTGCGAGGACCATAGATATTACCTTCCCGCGCGCCGAAGGCGCCGCCGGATTGGAAAAAGCGCTCGATCGTATTTGTGCCGAAGCGGCCCAGGCCGTTGCCGATGACTACAGCCTGGTGGTTCTGTCGGATCGTAATGTCGGTCCTGACAATGTGCCGGTTAGCGCGCTGTTGGCGACTGGCGCCGTGCATAATCACCTGATCAAACGCCACGAGCGTACTCGCATCGGTATCGTTCTTGAGACCGCTGAAGCTCGTGAAGTGCATCACCATTGTCTGTTGATCGGCTTTGGTGCGGACGCGATTAATCCTTACCTGGCCTTTGAGGCCCTGTTCCAGTCCCAGCGTGACGGATTATTGCCGGGCGAGAAATATGCGCATGACGATAAAATCGTTGCTGCTTATCGCAAGGGTGTCGCCAAGGGCATGTTGAAGGTAATGGCCAAGATGGGCATTTCTACACTTCAGTCCTATAAAGGCGCGCAGATATTCGAGGCGGTCGGTTTGGCCGACGACGTGATCCAAAAGTGCTTCAACGGCACCGTGAGCCGCGTCGGTGGAGTAGCCTTCGATGTTCTGGCCGAGGAGGCCCTGCGCCGACATGCACTGGGCTATCCCGCCCGCGAGCAGGTTCAGGACTCGGGGTTGCCGAACAATGGCGAGATTCACTGGCGCGCCGGTGGCGATGGTCACATGTGGGATCCGCAAGCAATCGCAGAACTGCAGAATGCTTCGCGTACCAATGACGCGGACGCCTACTGGCGTTTCGCCGAGCACATGAACAAGCATAATACCCGCAACTGCACCCTGCGTGGCCTGATGTCCTTTAAGGATGCGGAGCATGGTGCGATCGACATAGACGACGTTGAACCCGCTGCGCAGATCGTGAAACGGTTTGCCACGGGCGCGATGAGCCTCGGTTCGATTTCCCCGGAAAGTCACGAATCACTGGCTGTCGCCATGAACCGGATGGGTGCCAAGTCCAATACCGGTGAAGGTGGCGAAGATCCCGCACGCTTTATTCCCATGGCGAATGGCGATTCCAAGCGCTCGGCGATCAAGCAGGTTGCCTCGGGCCGTTTTGGGGTGACTATCTGGTATCTCGCCAATGCCGACGAGCTTCAAATCAAGATCTCCCAGGGCGCCAAGCCAGGGGAGGGCGGTGAATTGCCCGGCCGCAAGGTCGATGATTATATCGCGAAAATCCGTCACTCGACGCCGGGTGTCGGTTTGATCAGTCCCCCGCCACATCACGATATCTACTCGATCGAAGATATGGCACAGTTAATTCATGACCTGAAAAACGCCAACAGGTCGGCGCGTATCAGCGTGAAACTGGTCGCTGAGATGGGCGTCGGCACCATTGCCACGGGTGTTACCAAGGCAAAAGCGGATCACATCGTCATCGCCGGCCATGATGGTGGTACCGGTGCTTCGCCGATCACGTCTATCAAACATGCGGGACTGCCATGGGAGCTGGGTCTTGCCGAGACTCACCAGACCCTGGTGATGAACGACCTGCGTTCGCGTGTAGTGTTGCAAACCGATGGCCAGCTCAAGACTGGCCGGGATTTAGCCATTGCGGCCTTGCTGGGAGCGGAAGAGTTTGGTTTCGCGACGGCGCCCCTGGTCACCATGGGTTGTATCATGATGCGCAAGTGTCACCTTAATACCTGCCCGGTGGGTATCGCGACCCAGGATCCTGAACTGCGTGAAAAATTCAGGGGCAAGCCAGAACACGTGGTGAACTACCTGTTTATGGTCGCGGAAGATATGCGTCGCATTATGGCGCAATTGGGTTTCCGTACCGTAAATGAAATGATCGGACGTACCGATGTGCTGGAAATGGACAAGGCGATCGATCACTGGAAAGCCAGCGGCATCGACCTGAGCTATATCCTTGCGCCGGCCCAAAAAGCCCATGATAAGGCTGCAGTCTTTCAGGTCATCGAACAGGATCACGGCCTGGAACTGGCCCTGGATAACCAGATTATCGCCCTGGCCGAGCCCGCAATTGAGCGTGGCGAACGTGTCCAGATGGAGCTGCCGGTGGTGAATACCAATCGTGTGGTCGGTACTATGCTGTCACACGAGATCGCAAAGAGGTGGGGCGCCGACCTGCTGCCCGACGGCACCGTGCATATTAAACTGAACGGATCTGCGGGACAGAGCCTGGGTGCATTCCTGGCCAAGGGCGTCACCATTGAAGTCGAGGGCGATGCCAACGATTATGTGGGTAAAGGTTTAAGCGGCGGTCGAGTGGTCATATACCCGCCCAGGCAGAGTAGCTTCAAGGCTGAAGATAATATTCTCATCGGTAACGTCGTAATGTACGGCGCCACTGGCGGCGACGCCTATTTCCGAGGCATTGCTGCGGAGCGCTTCTGTGTGCGTAACTCCGGTGCTAGTGCCGTTGTCGAGGGCGTGGGTGATCATGGCTGCGAGTACATGACCGGCGGTCGTGTCGTCGTGCTGGGTTCCACGGGCTGGAATTTTGCGGCGGGTATGAGCGGCGGTGTTGCTTATATCTTCGATCAAGCCGGCAATTTTGCGAGCAAGTGTAACTCCGGAATGGTGGAACTCGAAGCAGTGGAAGACCGCGAGGACGTAGCCGAGTTGAAGCAATTGATCGAGAATCATTTTGCATTGACCGGTTCAACCGTTGCCGAGCAGGTACTGGCCGACTGGGATGCCAGCCTGGGTCGCTTCGTCAAAGTCATGCCGACCGATTACAAACGCGTCATTGAAGAACGCAAGCAGCGTGATCGAGCCCAGGCACCGCTGCTTAGCGTAGCGGCAGCAGTAATGCCGGTATAGCGCCATAGGCCAGCCATTACAGATTTCGGATGCGCAGTTACGGGCGCTGAAGTAGACTTTTTAAGAGAAGAATTATGGGAAAAGTTACAGGTTTTAAAGAAGTCGAACGCAAAGCCGAGTCGTACCGGGATCCAGTGGTCAGGCTTATGGATTATGATGAGCTTTACACTGAGCACGACATTGAGCATTTGCGTGCCCAGGGCTCCCGTTGCATGGATTGCGGGGTTCCCTTCTGCCAGTCCACGACCGGCTGCCCTGTCGATAACCTGATTCCAGAGTGGAATGACCTGGTCTATAACGATCGCTGGGAAGACGCGATCGATCGTCTGCACAAAACCAATAATTTTCCTGAATTCACCGGCCGCGTATGTCCCGCACCCTGCGAAGGCGCCTGTGTGCTGGGTATTACCGATCCTGCGGTAACCATCAAGAACATCGAAAACTCGATCATCGATCGTGCCTTCGACGAGAACTGGGTGAAAGCCGCGGTGCCCTCGAGCACTACTGGCAAGAAAGTCGCTATCGTTGGCTCCGGTCCCGCCGGCCTGGCGGCGGCGCAGCAGCTATGCCGTGCCGGTCATGATGTAACCGTCTATGAGCGTGCCGATCGTATCGGTGGCTTGATGATGTACGGCATTCCCAACATGAAACTGGACAAGGGCGTAGTGCAACGGCGTCTTGATTTGATGGCCGAAGAAGGCGTTACCTTTGTCACTAACGCTGACATTGGTGGTAATAGTGAGAATTCGGTGAGCCTGGAAGAATTACGCAGCAACAATGACGCAGTATTGCTAGCGACCGGTGCGACCAATCCAAGGGATCTGCCGGCCCCCAACAGGGAACTGAAAGGTGTTCACTTCGCGATGGAGTTCCTGACCAAACACACCCGCAGCTACCTCGATACTGCCCTGGCCGATGGCGAATACATTTCGGCTCAAGACAAGAATGTAATCGTAATCGGCGGCGGTGATACCGGTACCGACTGTATCGGCACGTCCATGCGCCACGGCTGCAAATCGCTGGTGAATTTCGAGCTGCTCGATAAGCCACCGGCTGAGCGTGCCGACAATAATCCCTGGCCACAATGGCCCAGGATTCTGCGCACCGATTATGGCCACCAGGAAGTCTCCGCAAAATTTGGCGATGACCCGCGTACCTATTCGCTGCTCACTAAGGAATTCATCGGCGACGAGAACGGCCACGGTAAAGGCGTGAAGACCGTTAATGTTAAATGGAAAAATGACAACGGCCGCATGTCGTTTGAAGAGATTCCCGGTTCCGAGAAAGTCTGGGAAGCCGAGCTGGTATTGCTGGCGATGGGTTTCCTGGGGCCGGAGCAGTATGTAGCCGAAGGCGCAGGACTGGAACTGGATCCGCGCAGCAACTACCAGGCGGCGCATGAAGAATACACCACCAATGTCGAAGGCCTGTTTGCGGCGGGTGACTGCCGACGTGGCCAATCGCTGGTGGTGTGGGGTATCAATGAAGGTCGTGGCGCGGCGCGCGAAATCGATCGTTTCCTGATGGGTTCAACACAGCTGCCGTAATTCGCCGCGCTAGCGAAATAGTTGTTTGCCGGCGCCCTGCCGGCGCCGGGGTTAAGGCAGGGAGCCGCCCTCTCTTTATATAATCATTTGGTCGTGCTATGGTCTGCGGGCTTCTATCGAAGCTAGTAAAAGACTAATAATAAGTTAACGCTCGTTAACATTAATAGACACGGAGAAGTTTATGCGATCAATAAGAATACTAATAACCCTCTTTACACTCCTCGCTACCCTGGCGGTGCCCGGCATGTCCGCCGCGGAAGAAGCCCAACCGGAGCCGCTATTTGTGGTCTCTCACTGCATGAAATCC
>CAXMOT010000036.1:0-5692 GCA_964195105.1 uncultured Gemmatimonadales bacterium
CGTGCCTACAGCATCGCCAGCGCAAACTACGACGAAGAACTGGAGTTCTTCAGCATCAAGGTTCCCGATGGGCCGCTGACCTCGCGCCTGCAAAACATCAAAGTGGGTGACGACGTGCTGGTCAGCTCCAAGCCGACGGGAAGCCTCATCGCCGGGCATTTGTTACCCGGCAGGAATTTATACCTGGTCAGCACCGGTACCGGCCTGGCGCCCTTCATGAGCATCATCCGTGATCCTGAAATTTACGAGCGCTTTGACAAGATCATCCTGACCCACGGGGTACGCACTGTTTCAGAGCTTGCCTATCAAGACGTAATCAACACGGAGTTACCGCAAAACGAGTATTTCGGCGAATTGGTGCGGGAGAAACTAATCTACTACCCCACCGTAACGCGCGAACCGTATGTTAATAACGGTCGACTCACCGACCTGATGACCTCGGGCAAACTGTTCCGGGACATCGGCCTGCCACAGCCAACGACCGAAGACGACCGGTTTATGATCTGCGGCAGCCCCAGCATGCTGAAAGACACCTGCGACATCCTGGATCAACGCGGCTTCAAGGAATCCCGCCACGGCCAGCAAGCGCATTACGTGATCGAGCGCGCGTTCGTGGAGCATTAATCCGCGCCGATTCATGCCTACCCCCCGGCAGCCAGTCACGCCGGGGAACGTCGCTGAAAAACAGCACTGACACGCTAACCCGGGAGAGATGTAGACTCCCGGGTTTTGCGTAATTTTCTCGCGCTCTTGCCCCTTATGCAGCGACCAACACCTTTCGCAAAATAGAAAAATACCCCGCTCGCGAGTCACGAAGCCAATCGTCCCGGACACGCCCCATTTTATGATTTGGATCAAAGCGCCAGATTAATAGCCACTATAAGCTACGAATATAAAGGATCAGTTTTTATATGCCTGCAGATGACCGGGCCATGAAAGATCTGCGAATCTGGACTGGCCCGTGGTAAAATCCAATTTTAAAAGGTGCGCGTCTATGCAATGCTCCAGATCTAACGCCAAACAACCAGTCGCTCGTTCGGGATTGGTGAGTTTGCTTCTCACCGGACTTTTAACAAGCGCCAGCAGTTACGCACAGGACTCGCCAAACGCGCACCTCGCTTTCTCCTTACCAGCACTCACATCAACAGCACTAGCATCAACAGCAGTCGCCGCGACAGCCACTGCAACACCACAGCAAGTGGTTGATGCGCAGGCCAAGGAGCAAGCGGTAGCCATTCAGGCCCAGCAACAAATCAACGATCTCGATGATAAAACCCGCGAGATGGTGACAGAATATCGCCGCCTCCTGGAGCAAACTGAAGAGCTCGAAATCTATAACGAGCAATTAGTCCGCTTGACCCGCAGCCAGGAAAAGGAAATTATTAATTTCGATGGCGAATTAACCGATCTGGAAAGCACCCGACGCCAACTGATCCCATTGATGCAACAAATGATTGGCACCCTGGACGAGGTTATCGCTGCCGACATTCCATTCTTGCCGAAAGAGCGGAATCTGCGTTTGCAGGAACTCAAGGATGTGATGGAGCGCGCGGATGTGTCTGTGGCGGATAAGTACCGACGCATCCTGGAGGCTTACCAAATTGAATCCGAATACGGCCATACCATCGAAGCCTACCAGAGTGAAATCACCCTCGACGGCGATGTGCGTACCGTCGACTTCCTGCGCTTTGGTCGGGTAGGTTTGTATTACCTGAGCCTGGATGGCCAACGCCTCGGCATGTGGGACAAGGGGTCGCGGCAATGGATTGTGCTCGACGATGATTTTCGTGAGCCACTCGACAAAGCCATTCGGGTGGCCCGAAAACAAATGCCGCCGGATCTGTTAAAACTGCCGGTACAAGCGCCATCGCGGGGGTCTAATGATGTTTAAACTAGCAACAAAACTTAAACACTCCCTGGTGCTTTTCACCTTATCAGTAACTTTACTGGGAACCGGCGTGTGCCTGGCCGCCACCACGCCAACACCGCCACCGACCGCTACGCTGGACGACATCATTCGCCTGGTCGAGCAAAAGACACTGGACGAAAAGCGCCACCAGGATGAGCGCGTTGCGAGCTTTGTTGCGGAAAAGCAGCAACAGAAAAAACTGTTCAATTCAGCTCGCAGCCATTTTAAGGCTGTCGAGAAACGAGCCGACGAACTGCGTACTACCTACGAGGCGAATGAAAAAAACATTGCCGCGAAGACCGAAGAATTAGCGCTCAAGGCCGGCGACCTTAACGATGTGTTTGCCATCGTTCGGCAGGTGGCCATCAGCACTAACAGCACCGTGGAAAATTCCATGGTCTCCGCCGAATTACCGAATCGCAGTGAATTTCTGCTGCAGATCGGCAAGAGTGAGCATACCCCCCGAATAGATGATATGCGCCAATTGTGGGTGAGCATGCTGCACGAGGTCAACGAATCGGGCAAAGTCAGCCGTTTCCAGGCCACTGTGATCGATCGCAATGGCGAGGAAAGTAAAACCGAGGTAGTGCGGGTCGGCGTATTTACCGCAATCAAGAATGGCCAGTACCTGCGTTATCTCCCCTCCTCCAACAAACTGGTGGAGCTTTCGCGGCAGCCCAATTACCGCTTCCGCCAGCTTGCCACCGGATTGGAAGGCGCCGAGTCAGGAAATCACCCGATGGCCCTGGATCCGTCCAAGGGCGCCATTCTCAGCGCCCTGGTGCAGACCCCTGATATCAAAGAGCGCATCAAACAAGGCGGTATAATCGGCTACCTGATTCTCGTTATTGGTATCATTGGCCTGCTCATGATTGTGCAACGTTGGCTGCGCCTGGTTATCGCCAAGCGCAGCGTAAAGTCGCAGTTGACCAGCGGCGAGGCCGCCAAGTCCGGGCCGCTGCGTCGTCTGCTGGATTCCGTCGGCGAATTACAACAGATTTCAGCGGACGTGCTCACGATGCGCCTGGATGAACAGATGGCCGAAGAGAGCGCGCTATTGTATCGCGGCCTGGGAACGGTCGCCGTGTTAGCTGCGGTCAGCCCGCTGCTTGGCTTGCTGGGCACCGTGACGGGCATGATTGAAACCTTCAACTCCATCACCCTGTTTGGCACCGGCGACCCCAAACTCATGTCGGGGGGTATTTCCCAGGCGTTGATTACAACCCAATTAGGTCTATCGGTGGCTATTCCACTGGTGTTATTGCACAGCCTGGTAAGCGGCAAGGCCAATGAAGTGGTCGAACTGCTCAGCCGCTACAGCTCGGAGCTATTTTCAGATCATGTCTATCAGTGAGATCAGGGATGGCTGGGCCGTCCTCTTTGATCAGGGGGGTATCATCCTGTGGGTGATTCTCGCGCTATCGATCTTCATGTGGGCGCTGATTTTGGAGCGCTACTGGTTTTTCCAACAGGAGCTGCCGCTGTTAACTGCGCGCATGACCGAGCAATGGCGAAAGCTGCGCAGCCATGGTCATAACAATAATGGCCACAGCAAGACCATTACTCCGCAACCCATCAGCCCCGGAAAACCCCCCGTGCATAGCGGGTTAGCGTTCCTGAATGAGTTGCTGACCAATCAATTCAGGAGTGAGAGTCGTCGCCATGTGATGGCGATTCAAACCCTCACCAATATTTTGCCGATGCTGGGCTTGTTGGGCACCGTGTCAGGGATGATTGCGGTATTTGATGTGATCACGGAGTTTGGGAGCGGCAACACGCGCGGCATGGCAGCTGGCATTTCTCGTGCCCTCGTTACCACCATGGCCGGTTTGTTAACCGCATTATCCGGCTTGTACTTTGCGTCCTATTTGGAGAACCGCATTGAGCGCGAAGCTCACCTGTTTTCCAAGTCACTGGATATTGAATGAGGCATCTATGTTCCGCAAACATGTAAAAGACCAGAATAGCGCCGCCGCGCTTAATATTACGCCGCTGATTGATATGGTGTTTATCCTGCTGGTATTTTTTGCGGTGAACGCCTCGTTTGTCAAAGAAGCGGGCGTGGAGGTGGATCGCCCCAGCGCCAAGAGTGCCGTGTCCCAGGATAAAGCCAACATCCTGATAGCGATAACAAAGCAAGGACAGGTCTGGATTGACCAGAAACGGGTCGACGTGCGTAGCGTACGCGGGCATGTCGAGCGCCTGCATGCCGAAAACCCGGAAGGCTCGGTGGTGATCCTGGCCGATGAAGCGTCCGAAACCGGGTTGGTTATCGGGGTGCTGGACCAAGCGCGCCTCGCAGGCATTGAAAATGTCGCGATCGCGGCCACCTCGGATGGCAATTGAGCAACAGGTAGCAATACGATGATGGCCACGAAGAAATACCTGGTTGTATTTATCGCCGCACTGGCCCTGAATATCGGGTTGTTTGTGCTCATGCAATCGATGGTCGTGCAAAAGCGGATTCGACTGGCCGATGTTGCTGATTTTGATTTGGCCAGTTTCATTCGCGTACCGGAATCGAAAGCACCGCCACCGAGCCGTCGCAAGCAAGCCCCGGAACGACCCAGCGAGGGCCATCAAGCCAAAACCCAGAGTTTGGTGCAGGCAACAGAGCAGGCCGGTGACTTTGCCCTAACCGCAAACTTTCAATTCGATTTTGGCGGCACCCTCGAAACCCCGACCATATTTTTGGACAGCAACCTGACTGCGATTGTGCGCGCCCCGGTCTCCTATCCCCAGCGCGCAGCCATGAAAGGCATCGAAGGCTACGTGGAAATAATCTACACCGTTACCGAAACCGGTTTGGTGGCGAACCCAATGGTGGTGGCGGCAGAGCCTGAAGGATATTTCGAGAAAGCCGCGTTGCAGTCAGTGAAAAAATGGCGCTATCAACCCGTGATTCAAAACGGCGAGGCGATCTCCGTGCGCGCCAAAGCGCGCCTTATCTTTGAGTTGGCGGAGCAGTAAATGCAGTTCCCGAAACGACAGCCATCCAAACCACTGCTCGGGATATGTGGTGCACTGCTAATAACCGCCTTGGTGGCACTCGATGTTTCCGCGGATGTGCAGATGTCCGCTATGACCTATAAGAAACTGGAAAAAGCCCGGGTATTAATGGATGAGGAGCAAGGGGAGGCCGCACTCAAATTGCTGATGGATTACAGGCGCCGGGTTAAGTCCAAGCCCGTCGATAACGCCATCGTACACCAGTTTATGGCGAATATCCTGGTACAGCTTGATCGCATAGATGAGGCCACTGAGGTCGTGGGATCCGCCTACCAACGTCCGCGTATGCCTGAACGCCTGGGAATACTGTACGGCAAGCTGCTGGTAATACAGGAAAAATATACCGAAGCCGAGAAAGTACTGTCAGACCGGATCAACCTGGAGGGAGATGTGCCCGCGGAGGCGGTCTACACCCTGGCCTTCACCCGCTTCCATTTGGAGAATTTTGCGCTGGCAGAGACCACCCTGCTGGAGGCAATAGGCATGGTCAAAGTCGTGCCCCGATCCTGGCATGAGCTATTACTGGCGCTGTATTACCAACAAGAGAAATTCGAAAGCGCCGAACAACTGGCTAAATTGCTGGTTGAGAAAAGACCTTTGGATGGCGAAAACTGGCGACGCCTGGCCAGGATTTATCTCGAGCAATCAAAATACAGCGAGGCACTGGGCGCCCTGATGTCGGCACATCACAAGGGTTTACTGAGTCATCACGATATTAAGCAGATAGCCAGTTTGCATGGCCATTTGGACATGCCGGAAAATGCGGCCAGGATG
>CAXMOT010000037.1:0-6739 GCA_964195105.1 uncultured Gemmatimonadales bacterium
GTGCTCGCCTGGGCATCTACTTTGAGCATTTGTGGAAATACATCTTCGAGCAATGCCCGCTGTTTGAACTGGTCGCGCACAACCTGCCGGTCTACAGAGACAAGCAAACCCAGGGGGCCTTCGACTTCATCTATTACTGCCATTACCGCCAGCAATACTTTCACCTGGAGATCGCCGTTAAGTTCTACCTGGGCACCCAAACCGATTCGCATACGGACGGGCAATGGGATTATTGGGTTGGCCCCGGCGGCGAAGATCGTCTCGATCTCAAGCTCAACAAGATGCTCAACAAACAATCTGAACTCGCGCGCACTGAGGAAGGCCGGGCGTTATTGCAAACCATGGGCATTGAAGACATTACTCCGGAACTGCTTCTCAAAGGCCGCTTATTCTACCCGCTGGACGCCTGCAGCGCTCCACCTCAGGCCAGCAATCCCGGCCACTTGCGTGGCCATTGGCTGGGCATTGATCAACTGGCCAGGCTGCCTGAAGAGGGCGAGTGGCGATCACTGATCCGTGATGAATGGCTGTCCGATCGGGCGCAAGGAGAATTCCGCACGTTCAATCATGTGCAACTGGCGGGGGAAATCGAGCGCCGCTTTGAAGAGTATCCCTTCCCGGTGATGCTGGGCCATATTCCCGGATCATCTGCGCCCGAACGGCAGCTTGATCGCTACTTCGTCACTCCCGAGCGCTGGCTGGAGGACATTGCCAGTCAAACCAGATCTTGAGGTTAGCCGAACACTAGCGCCTGCTGACGGCAGGTCATACGACCCGACAGCCGCTAACGCAAGCGCTTAATGTTTGCCTGCATACCGCGCAGTCCTTGCAGGCCGCCGGTATGTACCGCAACAATTTTGCTGCCGGGCGCAAAATAGTCCGCTTCGACCAAAGCCAGGATGCCGTAGAATAATTTCGCCGTATAGACTGGTTCAAGGGGTATCCGGGTAGCGGCGTGCCAGCGATCCATAAATCTTACCAGCGCCGCGTCCAGTTTCGCGAAACCGCCGAAATGATAGTCATGGACGATGTCCCATTGCGCCGGCGAGTCCGCCTCCGCCAGCCACTTGCCAACCCTTAGATTTAGCTCGGCATCGCCCTTGAGTGCTGAAAACCCCAGCACCCGGGGTCCCTGCCCCACGCCGGCAGCAAGCCCTGCCATGGTTGCACCGGTACCGCAGGCAACACACAGGTAATCGAGATCGGGGCACTGTTCCCGGATTCGCCTGCCCCAGCTGCTACAACCGTCAATGCCCAGCGCATTTGCGCCGCCTTCGGGAATGACATAGTCACAACCAAAGCGTGCGCTGATGTCCGCGAGGTATTCCGGGTCGTTACGTGACTTATATTCGCTGCGGCTAACGGGCACCAGGTGCATCCCCCACTCCACCGCATCCTGCAGGGTGGGATTAAGGGGCTGGATGAGCTCACCGCGCAGGATACCGATGGTCTTTATGCCCAGCTGTCGGCCGGCCCAGGCTAGTGCGTGCAAATGATTGGAGTACGCACCGCCGAAACTTAGCACGCGGTCGCAACCCCGGGCTTGCGCCTCCGCAAGGTTCAGCTGCAGCTTATGCCACTTATTACCCGAGATCCGCGCGTCGAGCAGGTCCTCCCGCTTAACATATAATTCAAGCTGCTTGCCCGCGAGTTGCGGATGGCTGACGCTTTCCAGTGGTGTAATTTGGTTAAGTGGCGTGGTTTGGTTCAGTGACAAACGGGTTTCCTCAGCGACAATAATCCTGGAAACCGCAGCCAGGGCACATGCGTGCAAGGATTATAGGTGATTGCTCCTGGGAGGAAAATGGCGCCAGGAGAATCAGGGCAAGAGAAAACAACGAAACAAATGCGCCGTGCTGCAAGCGATCAATAATTGTCCTCGGCTTTGCGCAATTGGTGGGCGCGACACATATCGCTGTAGCCGGACACGAAATCGGTCGGATGCATTACCTTGGTTAATTTGGCATCACACGCGCAGCCAGTGGTTCTGCCAGCCTGGCAGCCAGGGTTCTTATAATGATGGCTCCAGTCCAAATAATGATCCTCGCTCACATTACACTGTTTGGCCCAATAGCCCGTCGGGCTTTGCAAATATCCATCCAGCTGTTCCAGTTTAAGGCTGGAACTGCCGATACCCGATTGCGTGACAATAAACTGCACCCCGGACTCCAACAGGTTCACGATATATTCGTTCATCGCCTCTGCCTTGATATGGGGTAACGAATTCTGCAGATTTTGCAGTTCTTCGCACAACTGCGTTTCGCTTTCCTTGCTGTAATGCAGCTCCATTTCCCGAACGTTGAGCGCTTCCTCAAGGCCGCCTTTGGTCTTGCTCAACTCGGACTCATACTTTTTCTTCATCTTGTTTACGATGATCTCAATGCGTTCCTTGTTGCTCGCCTCGACATCAGCAGCCACCTGTTGATAACCGTTAGCCTGCTCTTTCAAGGCAGCATTCTGGCTCTCCAGCTGCCGGATAATTTCCGCATGCTGTGTTTCCAGCGTGCGCATCTCGGTTTCATATTTATATTTAAGGGTGGCTTCTATGTTATTGACCAATTGCTGCTGGTACTCCGAATCGATTTTCGTCTGCGCGCCTCCCAGGGCTTGCTCAGCCGCATGGGTATACAGGGTGTAATCTGAAAAACGGCTGCTACCGCCCTCGACATACAAACCCAGCTTATTGCGCTTGATCGAATCCCGAATGCTGGTCAAAACCTCGACCTTTCGCTTACCGGGCTCCCACAGTGATTTTTTGTAATCGGCGTCCTCACACAGGTCGCGGGTCAAAACCAGTATCATCCCGCTTCCCAAATCAGGCCCGTTAGTAGCCTGGCTGCCTAATGACCGCAGCGGCAAGTTCCACTTGGCGTCGACATGGCCCTGCTTGTCGAAACTGAGCTTGAACAGAACCACCATATGCACACTGAGATTATGCCAAATGGTGACATATGCGGCCTGGTAACTCTTCTTGGCAAACTCAGGTATACCAACAACTCCGTCTAGCACCGCCTGGAATTCGACGTACAACATTTCCTTAACGACGGACTCGTCGTCAAAGAACAAAATCGCCTCGGCGTACAATGGATCTTCCCTTAACACCATGTCTGCTACATTTCTCTCTACAATAACGCTTGCGCGGTTTAGTTACCGGTGACATTAAGTATAGACGATATAGCCGGGGGCGGCGGTCGCTAAAGAACTCTTTTTGATTTAAGTGGCGACTGTAATAAGGCAGGCCCCGGTGCTAATTCCGGGGCCCACAAGAGGCTTGAACCTGAAACCCTCAGTTGATCATGAAAGTATGCACAACCTCTTGACTCACCTGGAAAATCTGGAAAAGCTCTCATCACCAATAAGGTGACTATGAGTTTTTCAAATTCCCTATGCACATCAATATGCTGCACATCTTTTTCACGCTCAACTGAGGTTTCTAGGTTGAACCGCTATTCAGGCGGCGTTTTCAGGTTCCACTAGCGCGAGATAACGGCGCGCACATAATCGCGCGCCTGCTTCCGGGGAGTTGAGAATCGTGCCGCTTTAACCGCCGCAGCGCGCCTTGGCCTCGCGACGGCGGGCATGCAGCACCGGCTCGGTATAGCCATTTGGCTGGTCGAGACCCCTGAAAACCAGGTCACAGGCAGCCTGGTAGGCGACATTCTGGTCGAAATCCGGCGCCATATCCCGATACGAAGGATCGTCGCTGTTTTGCCGATCGACCACCGCCGCCATGCGCTGCATCGTCGCGGAAACTTGCTGTTGAGTGCAGATCCCATGATGCAGCCAATTCGCAATGTGTTGGCTGGATATCCGCAACGTGGCCCTGTCCTCCATCAAACCCACATCATTGATGTCCGGCACCTTGGAACAACCCACCCCGTCATCGATCCAGCGCACCACGTACCCCAGGATACCCTGTGCATTATTATCCAGCTCCTGCTGAATCTCGGCCTCGGTTAACTGTGCGGCATCCGCCAGCAACGGAATGGTCAATATATCATCCAGGCTGGCACGTTCCCGGGTAGCCAATTGCTGTTGTCGCTCGGCCACATTAACCCGATGATAGTGCATAGCGTGCAGGGTAGCCGCCGTCGGTGAAGGCACCCAGGCACAACTGGCTCCCGCAAGCGGATGTGCAATCTTGGCTTCCATCATCTGCGCCATTTCATCCGGCTTGGGCCACATGCCCTTGCCTATCTGGGCGTGGCCCTGCAGACCGGTCTGCAGGCCGATGTCCACGTTCCAGTCTTCATAGGCCTTGATCCATGGTTCGTGCCTGGTTGCTTCCTTGCGAACAAACGGCCCCGCCTGCATGCTGGTATGAATTTCATCGCCGGTACGATCCAGGAATCCGGTGTTAATGAAGATCACCCGTTCACGTACGGTACGGATGCATTCCTTCAAATTGACCGTGGTACGACGCTCTTCATCCATAATCCCGATCTTTATGGTATTTCGCTCCAACCCCAACGCATCCTCGATGCGCGAGAATATTTGTGCGCTGAAAGCGACCTCCTCGGGCCCATGCATCTTGGGTTTTACAATGTAGATGCTGCCGGCGCGGGAATTACGATACTTACCGTTACCGTTAAGGTCATGGATCGCGATCAGGCTGGTGATCATGCCATCCATAATGCCTTCAGGCACTTCATTGCCGTTCTTATCCAGAATCGCTTCATTGGTCATTAGATGGCCGACGTTGCGGATCAACAACAAGCTTCGACCGGGCAACTCGAATTGCGAGCCATCGGGTGCGGTGTAGGCGCGATCAGGATTCAGGTTACGGGTAAAGCTGCGTTCACCCTTGTGCATCTCCTCCTGCAGGTCACCCTTCATCAGGCCCAGCCAATTACGATAAACCAGCGCTTTATCCTCCGCGTCTACCGCTGCAACTGAATCCTCGCAGTCCTGGATAGTGGTCATCGCCGACTCCATCAACAGGTCCTTGATGCCGGCGACATCGTCCCTGCCAATCGCGTGATCAGGATCAAACTGAATCTCAATGTGTAAGCCGTTATTGCGTAATAGCACAGCATGAGGATTATCCGTTGCACCCCCGAAACCAACAAACTGTCCGGGATTCTGCAATCCCACGGTCGCGCCGCTCGCCAGTTGTACCTGCAGGTCGGCACCCACCACGCGATAACTCGTCGCTGCGGCGTGTGAGCCTCCGGCCAAAGGCGCCGCTTCATCAAGAAAACTGCGCGCGGCAGCAATCACTTTGGCTCCGCGCAGGGGGTTATAACTGTTAGTGATGACAGCGCCATCGGTTTCCGGAATCACATCGGTGCCATAGAATGCATCATAGAGACTGCCCCACCGTGCATTTGCCGCATTCAGGGCATAACGGGGATTCATCACTGGCACTACCAGTTGCGGCCCGGCGATAGTGGCTACCTCGGGATCTACATGCTCAGTCGTAACATGGAAATCATCGCCTTCAGGCAGCAAATACCCTATCTCCTGCAAGAAGGCCTTATAGGCCTCCGCATCGTGCGGATGGCCCCGGCGCTCCATGTGCCATGCATCGATCTGTGCCTGCAGTTCATCGCGCTTTTTCAGTAGGCTCCTGTTTACCGGGGCCAAATCATCCAGTATCTGTTCAAACGAATGCCAAAAGGACGCCGCATCGACGCCGGTACCGGGTATGACCTCATCATTGATCAAATCATAAAGAACCTTGGCTATATTAAGCCCGCCGCAGTTAACACGGTCTCCCATATATGAATACCTCATTTCAAAACAAAATTGCCAGCCGCCGTAATGCCGCTGCCCAAATAAACGTTATATCGCCAATTTCGCGCTGGAGCAGGCTGACAATCGGCCGGGCGACTGGAAAAGAACACGGGGAAAAGTCTATTCATTAGACAAAGATTTATCTACTTTATAGTTATTATGTTCGGTATTCTTTTGACGAATGCTTTGGACGGACCGCGGGATAGCTTGTCACCAAACAGCGGGGCCCCGCAATCAAGCGCGTCATGCCACCTTCCCCGGATCTGTCATTGCCCCAACGGACCCTGCAAAGATTGAGATTAAACCTAAAAACCTCAGTTGGATCATGAAAGTATGCACAACTGAGGTTTCCAGGTTAAACGGCAGACTCTTCCATACCAGGCACCGGTGCCCCGACATAGTGCTCGCGTTTGTGTGGCAATAAGCGGTAGGTATCGACAATAACAAAACCATCCACGGCATTATTGAAGTCCAGGTCCAGGCCAAAGTCGGCAAAAATAACGCCGCCGGGCTCACACAACGCAGAATACTGCTTGAAGAGTGTAGGCACCGTGCAGTCCATGTGACTCAGGCGACTTTTAAGCTCTCTAAACTCATCCTTATAGTCTTCGCCCGGAAACACGTCGGCGAGTTCCTGCTCACATTCCTTACCAATACTAAATGGAGCGGTCGCCTCTACCAGTTGCTCCCCGGTGCCAAAATGCGTGTCATAAAACTTCACCAGCGTGTTTTTGGCAAGCATGGGATATGTGTCACTGATACTCACTGCCCCGAACAGGTATCGGTATTGCGGGTTGCGCCTCAGTAACGCGCCAATTCCCTGCCACAGGTAATCGAGACTGCGCCGCCCCCAGTAACGCGGCTGCACATAACTCCGGCCCAACTCAAGACCCTGCGCCAGGTAGGGATCCATCCTTTCGCGGTACTTAAACAACCGCGAACTGTAGAGCAGCTCTGTGCCCTGGTCGTGGGTCATTTCTCCCGTACTGCAGATTCGATAAGC
>CAXMOT010000038.1:0-53152 GCA_964195105.1 uncultured Gemmatimonadales bacterium
AGCCTGATGGTTTGGTTGGCGAACAAACACTCGCCGCCAATAGACATCAAGCGAAGTTCGGGGGCGACCTGGCTTCGACGTGGGTTACAAAACTTGCTGTTGCATGCCGAGATGGCAGCCAATCTCGTAAATCCAAAGCTGTAAACTATTAGTTGCCAACGACGACAACTACGCTCTAGCAGCTTAAACCCTGTTAGCGGTTGCTAGTGGATGCTAGTAAACACGAAACAACCGTCATATAGAACTAGATCGCAGCAAAGCTTGCCTGAGGCAGCGCTGCTAAAAACTTTTCAGGCTCGCTGTTAACGTCCTGCCCGTCGGGCTGGTAACGGTTAAATCAATTGACGGACCTAAGCATGTAGAGACACAAGCAGCGGACTGACGGACGCGGGTTCAATTCCCGCCGCCTCCACCAATAACAAACCCTGCCACCGAAAGGTGGTGGGGTTTTTTATTTGGTCGACAGTGAAGCTGAGCCCGGACAGCGGGCTAACGAACGATTAATTACCCCACAACGCCTGAACCGCATCGTAAACCGGCCTTGCTTCGGTGGTATACCCGCCATTTTCGGCAACAATGCGTACCAAACCAAACCACTCTTCTATGTCATTTGGATCTTGCGAGAGGGAGTCTTGAAGGCTGAATTTCCACCATGCGTCCAGGTACTCGTGAATTGATACACCCGCAATATTAATGGCCGCATTCTGGATATCATTCAAGTTTTGAACGATTCCCGTTGCCTGTTCGGCTTCGGTATTTCCGCCGTAGCCGTAGTTGGGCGGCCCTGCGTGACCGGCGTTAGGCGATACGCTCAAGCCTGTTTCGGTGATCAATAACGGCACACTGGAATGCATGTATTTCAGTTCCTCAACCCAACCCTGGTAAAGCGTGCCACTGGAAGATCCAGGCTGTGTTTGGGGCCGATAATAGGGGACTGCGTATGAATAAACGTTCTGCGAGCGAAAATCCAGGAATGGCGTATCAATTAGATGCACCGTACGTATTTCGTTGGAATAAGAAATCAGGGATACCTTATCATAGGTGTCCAGCTCATAACTTCTCAGGTAGTCTGCCATTTCAGCGATAAACGCCTCTGTGGCGTTAATATCTGTGGCGTAAAAATGATTACCCGCATATGAACTGATGTCCGGGTGCGCCTGGTTGGTAGACAGGATACCGCTCTCGCTCAGCTCATTCCCAACCAGGAACGCTACAACCGGCGGATTATTATCCGGATAGGCGCTGTAGACACGATCGACGACGGTTTTTATATAGTTTTTGGATCTTGTCTTGAAGGCTTCGTCCTGGAAATCATTAACCGCACCATCGAACCAGATGGTTTGTAGTATATTCAGGCCGCCGAGCGCTTTGATTGATTCGTAACAGTATGCCGGTACACCCCAGAAGCGAACGGTGTTTGCGCCCAGAGCCTTTATGTCGGCGAGGTCCTGGTCAATTCTCGATTCCAGTTCCGCGGGCAGCGCGGACATCACCTCAACCTCCCAGGGCAAGTACCCCGGTTGGCCGGGAACATAGACCACACCTTTTACATCAAACTGTTCGCCATCCTTAAAAATAAAATCGGTACCGGCAGTAAATTCATTAGTAGTGCAACTTGATCCCTGCGCCGTGCCGCATGGAGTTTCCGCCGGCTCACCTGGAACGCTCGGGACATCTGACACGCTCGGAGCACCGGGACTACTCCCCCCTCCACAACCGTGGAGAAGAACATAAAATATAATAATAAGAAACTTGAATCTGGTATTCATAGCCTCTCCTGTGTAATACATAGATGTGAGATTGCGCAGGAAGTGATGTGTATCCGGCTCTCGCTATAAGAATAGTACTACACTGGCGGTCCGCATGCGTTGATCCTGTGAATGCGGCTGATTAGCCGGGGCAGGCGCTAAACCGTTTGGCTGAATATCCGGGTTTCCAGCTTATTACGAGTAAGCCTGGCATCAAAACACATGCATAAATTTCGGACGAAAGGCTTTCCCCGTTCCGGCACAAAAAGCCGCTCCCCTTCAATCACTACCAACCCGTCCTGAACCATCTTATCCAGCCTGGTTAGCCCTTCCAGAAAGGCCGGCGTTTTTAACGCGTCATCCTGCCAGGAAGTCTCGAAATGACACATGATATTTAAAATGTGTTGTCGAATAACCAGGTCTTCTTCATTTAACAAATGCCCCCTGAAAACAGGCAATTCACCTTGATTTACAATGGCCTGGTACTCATCCACCGTTTTTGCGTTCTGGGCAAAACCATACCAGCTATCCCCGATAGCGGACATACCCAGCCCGATCATTAATTCTGTTTTGCCAGAGGTATAGCCCATGAAGTTTCGGTGCAAGGTCTTGTCGACCATTGCGGCATAGAGTGAATCCGTTTTAAGCGCAAAATGATCCATTCCAACCTCGACATAACCTATCTCATCGAGCAACTGTTTGCCTTTTTCATACAGGGCTCGTTTTTCTTCGTCTTTTGGCAAATCATTCTCATCGAAGCCGCGCTGCCCTACGCCTTTTATCCATGGCACATGCGCATAGCTGTAAAACGAAATTCGGTCCGGTCTTAGCTGTTTGGTTTTGTTGATGGTGTCGATTACATTGCTCATGTTTTGCTTTGGTAAACCAAAGATCAAATCATGACTAACAGAGGTATAACCGATCTCCCTCGCCCATTCGGTGACTCGCTTTACATTTTCGAACGGCTGCAACCTGTTGATGGTTTTTTGCACCACAGGATCGTAATCCTGTACGCCAAAACTGCATCTTCTGAAGCCCAGATCGAATAACGCCTGCAGTTGTTCCTTTGTCGTGTTGTTTGGATGTCCCTCAAAGCTAAGCTCATGGTTGTCGGTCAATTGGGCTTTGCCCAACACGCCCTTCATCAATTTTATCAAGTTATCAACACTGAAAAATGTCGGTGTTCCGCCTCCCAAATGCAGCTCTTTGATTCTGGGCTTTTCGGGCAAAAGGTTGAGGTATAAATCCCACTCTTTAAGAACGGTTTCTATATAAGGCTCCTCTACCTCATGCCGTTTGGTGATTCTTTTATGGCAGCCACAAAACGTGCATAGACTCTCGCAAAACGGCAGGTGTATATAGAGACTGATGCCCTGGGTAGAATTACTTTCGATAAACGAGCGTTGAAATGTCTTTATCCAATCTTCCCTGGATATCCCTTCTTTATCCCAAAAAGGAACCGTGGGGTATGACGTATACCTTGGCCCCGGAACGTTATATTTTCTAATTAATTCGAGATTCATGTCGCTGCAATCACCGCACTCTGCAAATTAGTTTGAACGTTGCCGCTCTCCCGGTAAAACTGATCTAGCCGTTGATGAACAGATGTACATAGATACTGGCGGCATAGCCCAGCGCAATAACCGGGGTCCATTTCAAATGCCCGAAAAACGTATACATCCCGCGGGCCTGCCCCATCAGGGCGACGCCTGCCGCCGAGCCGATAGACAACAGGCTGCCGCCGACTCCTGCAGTAAGAGTCACCAGTAGCCACTGTTCCTGCGGCATATCCGGATTCATGGTCAGTACCGCAAACATGACCGGAATATTATCGACGATCGCGGACAAAACGCCTACCAAAATATTGGCCGTTGTGGCGCCGAGCTCGCCATACATATAGCCTGAGGCCAGACCTAGATAGCCAATAAAACCCAACCCGCCTACCGCCAGGATGACGCCGTAAAAGAAAAACAGCGTATCCCACTCCGCCTGGGCGATCCGGTCGAATATGTCGTAAGGACGGGCCTGCTGGCTCCCCGGAGGTATCTCGGCACTGTCGATCACCGCATGGGACTTCCTGCGCAGGTAGAAGCCGAAAAGTTTGAGGTATGCCAAGCCTAACATCATCCCGAATACGGGGGGTATGTGGAGGAAATTATGGAAACTCACGGCCGTCACAATCGTTGCCAGGAACAGCATGACGATGACGATTCCGCCGAGCTTGATGGCAGCATCATCGGTGGTCGAGCCGCCCGGTTTCCCGGAGGGCACCGCGAACTGCATGATCAACGCCGGAATCACGAAGTTAACGACCGAGGGAATAAATAACTGAAAGAAATCCGCGAATGCGATGACGCCCTTCTGCCACACCATCAATGTAGTGATGTCACCAAAGGGACTGAAGGCGCCGCCCGCGTTCGCGGCCACCACGATATTGATGCACCCCACTGAGATAAACCCGGGCTGTTCCTTGCCCACTGCCATAATGACCGCACACATAATCAAGGCGGTCGTCAGGTTATCCGCCAGCGGTGAGATGCAGAAAGCCAGCACACCCGTCAACCAGAACAGGGCCCGGTAACTCAAGCCATGGTTGACCAGCCAGCTGCGCAAGGCGTCGAATACGCCACGTTCCAGCATGGCGTTTATATAGGTCATGGCCACCAGCAGGAAGAAAAACAGCTCCGCGTACTCCAGGAAGTTATGGCGTATCGCCTGCTCAACGCTGTGGGTGATCCCCTGTTGATTATAGAAGATCGCAATCAGGATCCAGATAATGCCCGCGGCAAACAATACCGGCTTGGATTTCCTGAGATGAATTTTCTCCTCAAGTATTACCAGCAGATAGGCCGCCGCAAAGATGGCAAGCGCCGCATAACCCACCCAACTTTGGGTCAGGTTCAAGGTCGACTCAGCCGAACTCGAGGCAAACACGACGGAAGGCGTAAAGGCGGCAAAAATGAGCAAGAGACAAGTTGGCATAATTGATTGAGCGCGTGTGGTATGGTTGCGCCGAACTATACCCGTTATTCCTCTTTTGGCAATCCGCCGATGGTCTTAAATCCAGACTCCTTGATATGTGTCAACGTCATACCGGAGCTAGGTCATCAAACTGGCATCATCGCTCCTGAACTCAACCAATACAGTGGTAGAATTGGAGCGCTTAAAAAGGTCCATTGCTTAAAATTTCACTTGGGCCACCAACACAACAATCACAACAATCACAACCCAACCTGAGACACCCGAGGGTTTCCTCTTTATGACTCAACAAAAATCGCACCCCCCTCTGTTCAACCTGGGTTTTCGTCCCTTCTTCTCCGGAGCCTGTGTATTTGCAGCGATAGCTATCACCTATTGGTTAGCTGTCTACCTGGGGTTAGCGCGCCCTTCAGCGGAGGGCCCAACGCCCTTGCAATGGCATGCTCATGAAATGCTATATGGGTACAGTGTGGCAGTGATCGCCGGTTTCTTGTTGACCGCTGTTAAAAACTGGACCGGCCAACAGACGCCCCACGGAATTCCTCTCGCAGCATTATTTTCAGTCTGGGCAATGGCACGCTTGACCTGGCTTATTGACGCTTCACTCGTTAGTTTGGCCGCTGTTTTTGACCTTTCTTTCACCCTTGCCTTAATTTTTGCAGTGGCTCGCCCAATAATAATTACCAAGCAGTGGCGCCAGATGGCCATCCTATCCAAGCTGGTTTTACTGGGCATCGGAAATACCTGTTTTTACCTGGGCATAATGGGCTATCTCGAGTCCGGTGTTCACATTGCAATATATGGCGCGCTCTACCTGGTCATCGGCCTCATTTTAACCATTGGTCGACGCGTCATTCCGTTTTTTGTGGAGCACGGGGTCGGGTATCAAGTGTCGTTATATAATTCGCGCTGGATCGATATTTCCAGCCTGGCTTTTTTCCTGGCATTTTTCGTTTCCGAGCTTTTTCTAAAGACTCCCTGGTTATCGCAACTAACCGCATCGGCGATGTTTTTGATTACCACTGTGAGAATTATTGGCTGGTACACCCCCGGTATTTTGAACACACCACTGTTATGGAGTCTGTTTGCTGCCCTGGGTTTTATTGACCTGGGGTTCTTGCTATTCGCAATACAAAGGTGGGCGTCAATTTCACCCTATCTTCCCACTCATGCTTTTGCCGTTGGCGGCATTGGCATCATGACCATGGGGATGATGGCTCGCGTTTCTATCGGTCATACCGGTCGCAGCCTGAAAACACTGCCACCGACACTTCCATGGTGCCTGGGGCTCTTGCTGCTGGGAACTACATTACGGGTAATACTCCCCGCACTGTTTGGGCAACACTACCAGCTATGGATAAGCTTGTCCGGCATCTGCTGGGTCGCTGCATTCACACTGTTTGCCTGCGCTTTTTTGCCAATCCTCAGCCGGCCAAGACCCGATCAAAAATACGGCTGACATTTGCGTGACCCGAGGAGCCTTGCGCCTGGGGTTACGGTGATTAATAGGGCTGCCAGAAATAACTCCGGCCTACGCACGCGATTACAAACCCTTGCGGGCCATCAAGATTTCAATGTTACAATCAAGGCAACCACCGATTGATAAAAAAATGGCTGATGATGATATGGCTTCAAGGGTAGTTCCGCTTGAGGGAGGCATAAATTTCCGAGACCTGGGCGGCTACCAGAGCCGCGATGGCCGCAGCGTGAAGTGGCGCAAGATATTACGCTCCGGGCACCTGGCCGGCCTCACTGATGCAGATTTAAATGCATTGCAGGAGATCGGCATAACCCAGGTTCATGACTTTCGTCGCTCGGAAGAGCAGGACCGCACACCCAGTAGGCCCATTCGTGGCGAGGTTATAAGCGACTACCAAATTGGGGTCGGCAGCATGAGTCGTTTCTGGGATTACCTGCTTGGCGGCAAGCTCACTGCACGCAGCGCTCACGAACTCGTCGTTAATTCCTATCGAGACTGCGTTGCAGATGTCACCCCTCCCTACAGTCGCCTGCTGCGCTTCCTGCTCGAGAACAGCGACAATGCCACGTTATTCCATTGCGCTGCCGGTAAAGACAGAACCGGGATGGCCGCCGCGCTTATTCTATCGGCTCTCGATGTCCCCAGGCAGACCATCATCGAAGACTATATGCTAACCCGGGAGCATTACGATTCGGCGGGGCTGATTGAACTGGTGGAGGAACATTTGCGGAACGCCAATGTGGACTCCTGGCAGCGGGATTGGCTAATACCCTATTGCACCGTGCACGAGGAAAACATTCTCGCTTTCTATCAAGGCATTGATAATAACTATGGTGATATCGATAATTATTTAACTAACGGGCTAAATCTCACCAAAGCCGACATCGATACGCTGAAAGACCGCTTTCTGGAGCCGTAGCGTCCCGGCCGGCGGCATGGTATCTACGTAATGTAACAACCCGGCAGGTGTTTAAAACCATGCGGCGATGCTCCATGCAGGTGCGTGCGCCGTACTGTTTACCGGAACTGAACAACTAAAAAGAGGTTAAATTGTGCTGACGGTTTTTTGTACGTGACAACATACTGCGAAAAAACCTTTAAATTCATAAGTTATAACCTTGCCCCCTATCGGACGATACCGTTAGAGGAAAAGATCATTTCACATATACCGTAGCCCGGGAATATACTTCTTCTCGAAACACCAACCCCGGTTCCAGCCAGGGGACTTCGGGCCTCTCTTGAGGCCCTCTTAATTTCTGGCAAGAGTTTCTGGCTAGAAATTTTCGAATAAACCTGTTGAGACCCCCAATCACGGCTGCTAAACCAGCGCCGCACACGATTTTCTGCGCGTGGCTCACTCAGCCAGCGGCATTAACCAGTCATCGGGGTCGGCTATTTCACCGTACTGGATCGCCTGTAATTTTTCGAGCAACATAGACAGCACCGGACCGGCCTGGTCAGCTGAACCGAAGGTCCACTCCTGGTCATCACGTTGAATCGAACAAATCGGCGTGATAATCGCCGCCGTACCGCACGCGCCCACCTCGGAAAAATCCGCCAGCTCCTCAAGGGCTATCGGCCGGCTTTGGACGGTGTAGCCCTCAGACTCGGCAATGGCCTGCAAGGTAAGGTTAGTAATGCTCTGTAATATGGCCGGCGAATCCGGCGTGACATACTCCCGCGCGGAGGTAATACCGATAAAATTCGAGGTGCCGAATTCATCGATATATTTGTGCTCTTTGGCATCGGTAAACAACGCGATCGGAAAGCCCTTCTGCTTGGCGATCAGGCCTGGCTTCATGCCGGCTGCATAGTTGCCGGCCACCTTGGCCTGGCCAGTACCTTGTGGCGCAGCCCGATCATAGTCATCCACAACCAATGCCTTGACCGGTGAAAAACCGTCCTTGTAGTAAGCGCCAACCGGCGTCACCATGACGATAAACACGTATTCCTCGGATGGGCTGAGCCCTATCGTTGCCTGGGTGCCGATCAGTAACGGCCGAACATAGAGACTCGCCCCGGTTCCATAGGGCGGCACAAACTCGCGATTATTTTCGATGGCCAGCTTGCAGGTCTCGATGAACAATTCCTGCGGCGGAGCGACCATACAGACCCGCTCGGCCGAACCTGCCATACGCTGGGCATTGAGCTGGGGACGGAACAGGAAAGCATTCCCATCGGCATGTGAAAATACCTTTAGACCCTCAAAACAGGCCTGGCCATAATGCAAACAGTTTGCCGCCACATGCATTTCAAGTGATCGGCTGGCCAGGAACTCGGGCGCCGACCAACTACCATCGCGATAGCGAGCAATCGCATAGCCATTAGTATCGAGGTACTCAAACCCCAAGCTCTTCCAGTCCGTCGTCATACTCTCATTACCCCATGCTGATCAGCCATCTCCCGGCCTCTCGCGCTAAATTTGTCCCAATACATCCTGCCAGACCGCGATAACGGCGGCCCGATGTACAATTATCTCATCGTCTTCGAGCGTCGCCAGGTTGATGCGACTGCTTTGACCGTCGATGGTCAAGCGATGCACGACCGAGCGCAACGCGACATACGCGTCACGCATCTTCTGCGCCTGATCAGCCGTCATCAAACCGGTGTGTTCCAGCGCATCAAGAATACGAACATTGTCCGTATACTCAACCAACTCGGGATGACCTTGCGACCAGGCAAGCACAGCATATTGCACGAGAAATTCTATATCGACAATACCTCCTGCATCATATTTGAGATCAAAGGCAGGGTTGTGTTGATCCGGGCCAGGGGCACTGCCATGGGCCTGGCGAATTTTGTCGCGCATTTCGATAACTGCGCGTTTTACTTCGGCTTCGTCACGATCCCGCGCAAGGATGTTTTTACGCAACTCATCGAAGGCATTACCCAACTTCCCAGTTCCCGCTACGACCCGTGCGCGCACCAGCGCCTGGTGCTCCCACAACCAGGCATGCTCGCGCTGATACTTGCCCATCGCATCGAGTGAGGATACCAATAAACCCGCGTTTCCAGAGGGTCGCAACCGCATATCGACATCATACAATTGTCCCGATGGCGTGTAGGCCGTCAGCATATGAATAATGCGCTGTGCGATACGCGTATAAAACACCGGATTCTCAATGGATTTCTCACCGTCGGTTACCCCCTGTGCCGGCGCATCATAGACAAACACCAGGTCCAGGTCGGAGCTGTAACTCAACTCCAGGCCACCCAGTTTCCCGTACCCGACAACGATAAAGTTCTGCTCGGGCGCCACATCGGAAGACTGTCGACCGCAAGCCTGCCCAGGCAAGCCATACTGCTCGGTCACGTGGGCCCAGGCAATAGTGAGCGCTTCTTTCAAAACGGCTTCCGCGATAAAAGTGAGGTAATCACTCACCTTCATCAGCGACAGCACACCGGTGACTTCCGATGCCGCGACGCGCAGCACATGGGCAAGCTTGAACTGGCGCAGGCACTCCATCTGCTGCTCGACATCATCGCTGGCTATGCGCAGGATTTGCTGACGTAACTCGGACCACAGCTCGTGCGGATCCGCCGGCGAATACAACTCCCGCGCGTCGATAAGTTCATCCAGTAGTAGCGGGTATCGCGCAACCTCCTCGGCAATCCACGGACTGGCCGCACACAAAGCCAACAACTGGTTCAACGCCGGCGGGTTTTCAACCAGCAGGACAAAGTAGGCGGTGCGCCGCAACACGGATTCCACCAGCAGCATAATGCGCCGAAACGTCTCGCCGGGAGACTTGCCAGCAACCAGCCCACTGAGCATCAACGGCATAAATTCATCCAACCGCTGCAGAGCAATCGGCTGCATCGCCTGCACTTTTCGGCTCGCCCTGAAATCAGCCAGTTGGGCAAGCACCTCGGCCGGCCTATCGACGCCATGATGCACCAACAACGCCTCGGCTTCCTCGTCATCCAGCTCCTGGCCCCATAGCCGCTGCCACGGGTCCTGCGCCGCAACGTTTGCCGCAGCATCACCTTCCTCCGGCGCCGCGATGAGCTCATTAAACTGTTCGTGAACGAAGTCCCGGTGCCCGGTAAGTGCCGACGCGAAGCCGTCCCAGTCGGCAAAGCCCATGGCGATCGCAAGGCGCAGGCGATCCAGTTCCTCCCGAGGCAGTTTCTGGGTCTGTTCATCCCGTATCGACTGAATAGCATGCTCTGTATTGCGCAGGAATCGATACGCGGCCACCAGCTCAACAGCAACCTGCTCCGGCAACAAACCCAGCTCGACGATGGTCTGGATGACCACTAGCAGTCGTGATTCCTGCAAACGTCGGTCCCGACCACCGCGCACTAACTGAAATACCTGGACGATAAACTCGACCTCGCGAATCCCCCCCGAACCCAGTTTGATATCTTCCTGCAGGCCACGCCGTCGCTCTTCCCGGCGAATCAATCCTTTCATGGCCCGCAGCGCCTCGATCGCACTGTAATCGAGATAGCGCCGATACACGAAGGGCCGCAGCTCTTCCATCAGGCGCGCGCCGGCATCCTGGTCGCCGGCAACCACCCGCGCCTTGATAAAGGCATAGCGCTCCCAATCGCGACCCTGGGTCTGGTAGTACTCGGACATCGCGGCAAAATTGAGCACCAGCGCACCGCTCTGCCCATAGGGTCGAAGCCGCATATCGACGCGGAACACGAAGCCGTCCGCGGTACGCGTATCGAGACAATGAATAAGGCGTTGCGCCAGGCGCGTAAAAAATTGCTGGTTATCCAGGCCACTGTCTGTTTCGCCCTTGTCGGGAAAGGCGAAGATCAGGTCAATATCCGATGACATATTAAGCTCCCACGCACCGAGCTTACCCATGCCCAACACCACCAACTGCTGCGGCGAGGCGTCATCGGCGTCGCTGCTGCACGGAGTGCCATATTTGGCGCATGCCTCGCGATATACCCAGGCAAGAGTCTCATCGATACATGCCTCTGCGAGCAGCGAGAGGTCCCGGGTAGTCTGCTCCAACGTGGCAAGCCCCAGCCGGTCGCGCCAGATTACCCTCACCATCTCCCGATTGCGCAGGCGCCGCAAGGCAGGCAATAGCGCTTCCTCGCTGGCAACCTCGGACAGAAGCCAGCACAACTTCTGGCGCATATCTTCATCAGCGTAGTCGGTTTCGAGGCTGCCGCTCTCGAGCAGGTCAAACAACAAGGCGGGTGCGCGCTGGCACTCCTTGACGACGAACTCGCTCGATGACCAGACCTCGGCAAGTTGTGCGAGTAGTTCCGGATTAGCCGTTAACTGCTGTATTTTTTCTGCGAAGGAGGCATCGGCGAGATCAACAAACTTGTCCCACGCGAGCCTGAAAACATCGGCCAACGGGGCGGGGAGATTAACACTGTGGTGAAATGGCTGTGACATGGTTTCCCGGACGCTCTGCGATTATCGTCTGCGCTTGCCGGAAGTGCGGATCCGTACCCGGTAACACGCGCTCAATAAATAGTAACGCGCCCAATGTGATCGAGCCAATCTATTTAGTGGGTCGCTCGCAGAATGGGGAGGACAGCCGGAAGCTAACCCGGAGAATTTACGACGGGATCGTAGATTAGGGGGAATCCAACCAGGTACAAACCGCTACCGGCTAATAAATCCTTTTCTGCGCGCAAATCCCATCGATATCACTAATCTTGAACGGCGGGCGTTACCCGCATGACCTCGACGATAGTGGTATTCCCCGCCGCGACTTTTTGCGCGCCACTGAGGCGCAGGGTCTGCATGCCCTCCTTGATCGCCTGCTGGCGAACCTCACCCAGATCCGTTTGCTCGTGGATCAGCGCCTTTATCTCGCTACTCAGGGGCATAACCTCATAGATTCCGGCGCGCCCTTTATAGCCGGTATCGCGGCACTCCAGGCAGCCCGCCGGCTCGCAGGTATGCTGCGGCAATTTGGAACGCCAGGGTTTCGTCAATGATGCCCAGGCCTCCTCATCAACACCGGTGGCCTGTTTGCAGTTCGGGCACAGGGTACGCACCAGGCGCTGCGCCATAATGCCAAGCACCGTTGCCTTGATCAGGTAGGGCGGCACGCCCAATTCCAGCATCCGCGTCAGCGCCGAGGGCGCATCGTTGGTATGCAGGGTCGATAATACGAGGTGGCCGGTCAACGCCGCCTGGATGGCCATCTCTGCGGTTTCCAGATCGCGGATCTCGCCGATCATGATGATATCGGGGTCCTGCCGCAGCAGCGCGCGCACGCCGTCTGCAAACGTCAGGTCGATATTGGATTGCACCTGCATCTGGTTGAAACTGGGCTCGACCATTTCGATCGGGTCTTCGATCGTGCTCACGTTTACTTCCGGCGTCGCCAGTTGCTTCAACGTGGAATACAGGGTGGTGGTCTTACCCGACCCGGTCGGACCGGTCACCAGCACAATGCCATTGGGGCTGGAGGTCATAGTATTCCAGCGCCGGTAGTCGTCATTGGCCAGGCCGAGCTCGTCAAAACTCTTCAGCAACACGTCGGGATCGAAGATCCGCATGACCATCTTTTCCCCGAACGCGGTCGGGAGCGTGGACAGTCGCAGTTCGACTTCCATGCCCTCCGGGCTCTTGGTCTTCAAACGGCCGTCCTGGGGGTGGCGCTTCTCCGCCACATTCATGCGCCCGAGGATTTTCAGGCGACTAACTACCGCCGTCACGACTTGCGCCGGCAGCTGGTAGACCAGGTGCAGGACGCCATCGATACGAAACCGCATATTACCGTGGTCACGGCGCGGTTCGATGTGGATATCACTGGCGCGCTGGGCAAATGCATATTGCAGCAGCCAGTCAACGATATTGACGATATGCTGGTCGTTGGCATCGGCAGATTGTGCACCCCCCAGCTCCAGCATCTGTTCAAGGTTAGTTATACCCGCGCTGCCGCCACCCTCGCCCGCCGCGCCACTGACCGATCTGGCCAGGTTATAGAATTCCACGCTATAGCGCCTGATATCACCGGGCGCAGCGACCACGCGACGGATGTTTTTGCGCAGCACATGGCCAAGATCGGACTCCCAGCCCGAAATGTACGGCTCGGCACTGGCGATCATCACCTCGTCCGGCAGCACTTCCACGGCAAGAATCTTATGCCGTTCAGCGAATGCGTATGACATCACTTCCGCGACCGCCTTGACGTTGATCTTCAGGGGGTCGATATGATGATAATCCTGCCCGGCGCGCGCGGCGAGCCACGCGGTAAGGGTATACTGGTCCAGCAATTTTCCCGGATTCGCAATGTCCTTATACTCTGCCTCAGCAACCTGCTCGATGGGGTGCAAATTCAACTGCGCCTGGGTACGGCGGTTAACAAAAAACCCGTCGGCATCGTCCTGCGCCAGGCGGCCGTCTTCAACGAGATCGGCGAGCAGGCCACGCAGCTCTATTTTCCGTTCCCGGACGGGTGATACGTTAAGGCTCTCTGTAGAAGACATTTTTTCGGACGGTCCAGTAGGGTTTAACAATCATTATAGCTGGTTATATCGGGGAAACTAGGATCGAATTGATCCCGACGCATAATTACGCTTAATCGTTTTTGCCTCCAAAATCGGGACGTTCTAAAGCATGCGACACGCCAACTGGGGAAGCTCTGATTAGTACCTTAACACCTCTGCGTGACCTGAAGGTTTTAGCTGCAAGGCGGGAGCTGCCGCTAATGCTTATTACATTGGCAAAGCTTTCAACGCAGCAGATGAAGTCTTCAGGCCGCGCCCGCTGGGGCTTACAGAGACTTGCTGGCTCTTTGTTGGCTTCGCTTCCAAGGATTAGTGTAGTGCCCTGAATATAATGCGCGTTTCAGAGCCTTCTAAATTTGTCATGGCAAGGCGCTGCCCGCAGGTAATGGTCACGCCCTTGGCAAGGGCTGCAACACCGCCATGGCGAATATGGGTGGCTCCCTTCGGGCAGGTCGCCAAGCGCTGATCTGCGGTGTTGCGTTCCCTTGAAAGAGATGACTATTCCTGCGCAAACGCGCCTGGCAGCTAACCGCTTGGCAACCTGCTGAAATGTGCATTATATTCAGGACACTACACCAGACATTGCTGCGCAAAGCCGCCTCGACCCAGCAAGTCTCTGTAAGCCAGAGGAATTAGGGTACTAATCAGAGCTTCCCTAGGTATAATCACTAGCTATTTTCAATGAATGCAAAGACTATGCCCGGCCTGATTATCCCCAAACTGGCAACCCAACTGGCGCAGCTCATCGCTACACCGTCGGTTAGTTGCACCGCACCAAACTGGGACCAGAGCAACCTGCCCGTAATCGAGCTACTGGCCAGCTGGCTGGAAACCCTCGGCTTCAAATGCGAGATCATTGGCGTGCCTGACCATCCCACCAAGGCCAACCTGATCGCCACACTCGGCAGCGGTCCCGGCGGGCTTGTGCTGGCCGGCCACACCGATACCGTGCCCTTTGACGAACACCTCTGGCAACACAACCCATTGGCATTAACGGAGGCCGACCAACGCTTCTATGGACTGGGTACCAGCGACATGAAGGGGTTTTTCCCGATCGCGATCGAAGCGGCCAGGAAGTTTATCGATGCCGATCTCAAACAACCCCTGATTATCCTGGCAACCGCGGATGAAGAAAGCTCGATGTCCGGCGCCAGGGCGTTAGCCGAGGCAGGCCAGCCGGTAGCGCGGTACGCCATCATTGGCGAGCCCACCGGAATGAAACCGGTACGCATGCATAAAGGCATGATGATGCAGGCAATTCGGATTCAGGGTAACGCGGGGCATTCATCCAACCCGGCGTTAGGCAATAGCGCGCTCGATGCGATGCAAGAAGTGCTAACGGAGCTGCTGGCTTTCAGGAGCGAACTCAAGCGGGATTACCAACAGGCGGACTTCGATGTCAGCTACCCGACCCTGAACCTTGGCTGCATCCATGGTGGTGACAACCCTAACCGCATCTGTGGTAGCTGTGAGTTACAGTTTGACCTGCGGCCACTGCCTGGAATGCAGCTGGATGTATTGCACGAGGCACTGGTCCAGCGCCTGTCACCCATCGGGGCAAGGCGTGGTGTCGATTTGGAGATCGTTCCACTGTTCGGTGGCATTCCCGCCCATGAGACAGCCGCGGACTCATCGATCGTCCGGGCGGCGGAACGCCTGACCGGGCATAACGCCATCAGTGTCAATTTCGCCACCGAGGCGCCCTACCTGGATCAACTCGGAATGCAAACAGTGGTGCTGGGGCCCGGCGATATTGACCAGGCGCATCAACCGGACGAATACTTAGCGCTCGACCGGATTAAGCCTACAATTACGATCCTCGAAGGATTGATCAAGGAATTTTGTCTTTAAGCTTTTTACCTTTAAGTTTTTTACCTTTAAGTAATGTGACCCAAGCATGACCCAGGAACACAAAACGCACATAGACTGGTTTAGAGGCTCAGGCCCCTATATCAACGCGAACCGCAACAAGACCTTCGTGCTGATGCTCGGCGGCGATGCCTTGGCGCACGCGCAGGTCGAAGCCACAATCCATGACATTTCGCTGCTCAGCAGCCTGGGCGTGAGGCTGGTCGTGGTGTTCGGGTCGCGCCCGCAGATTGAAAAACGGCTTAACCAGCGCAGCATCACCAGCCGCTTTCACAACAACCTTAGAGTGACCGACGAACCGACCCTGGAATGCGTCAAGGACGCGGTGGGCGCACTGCGAACTGAAATCGAGTCGCTGCTGTCTATGGGCCTGGCAAACTCGCCCATGCACGGCGCGCGCCTGCGGGTAACCAGCGGCAACTATGTGGTCGCCAAGCCTTTGGGGATTCTGGACGGAGTCGATTTGTGCCACACCGGGGAGGTCCGGCGCATCGACTGTGCGGCGATTCGCGAACAACTGGACGCAGGCAGCATCGTGCTACTGCCACCCGTGGGATATTCCCCGACAGGCGAGATATTCAATTTATCCGCCGAGCAGCTGGCCAGTCAGGCCGCCGCATCACTTAACGCCGATAAACTGGTATTTATGTGCAGTTCGGCAGGCGCGATGGACGAAGACGGTAACCTGCTGCGGGAACTCAACACCCAGGAAGCGCAGTGGCTGATTGGCGCCGGAAACCAAACCAGTGAGATTACGAGGCACCTGCAAGCTGCCTCTGCGGCGTGTAATGCAGGCGTCCAGCGGGCCCATCTCGTCAGTTTCGCCGAGGACGGCGCGCTGCTGAGCGAACTCTACACCCGCGACGGCACCGGTACGCTTATAACGGTCAAGAGCTTTGAGCAAATCCGACCGGCACTTATTGCGGATGTGGGTGGTATTATCCAGCTCATCCAACCCCTTGAGGAACAAGGTGTACTGGTGCGTCGTTCCCGCGAACTGCTGGAGAATGAAATAGACCGCTTCACGGTCATCGAGCGTGATGGCACGATTATCGGTTGCGCAGCAATCTATCCCTTTACAGGCGAACAAGTGGCGGAATTGGCCTGCGTCGCAGTGCATCCAGATTACCGCAAAGGCGGACGCGGGGAAAACCTTGTCGAAGCCGTCTGTAGTCTGGCCAGGAGAGCCGGTATCGAGTGCATTGTCGTACTCACTACCCAGACAGCCCATTGGTTCGTGGAGCGTGGCTTTGTGAAACAGCCACTCGAATCCTTGCCGACCAGCAAACAGTCGCTGTACAACTGGCAGCGCAATTCGAACGTATTCGAAAAACAGCTTTCATAGGATAGGGTGCAGGCATAGAAGGAAATTTTTGCTGCGCGCGGTGACACGGGGAGGAATAGCAAGCTGACTTACCTGCAGGCAAAAAAATGGCCGGCTTTTCGGGCCGGCCAGTTATTGCGTTGTAATCGTTTGCCTTATCGGCGGTACAAATGTTGAGTCGTGATCTTGCTCAACTAACACGGGTTAGCGCGCCAGCTCGATGCTATCGAATCGAGCCAACAGCTCGGACTCAATTTCGGCATCCATATCACTAATCATCAACTGCATTCCGGAATCAACGTCCCGGCTAAGCTGCGCCACCAATATCGCTTCGGCAAGCTTCTCATCAATCGCTTGCTCAAGGCTCACGACGGTAATTGATTGCTTAACGACCTGTTCAGTGGCTACCGCATTGAAGTCATTGCTGGAGTACTTGGCAAATGCCAGGCCGCCAGAAACACCCAATGCCAAAACAAAAGCTACTAGTTTTTTCATGCTGTGATCTCCTCAATATAGATCATGGTTAGAAAGCAACAAAACCTTATGCTTTGTTACCTATAGTTACATTATGTAACATAAGTACAAGAATGGCATATTTTCACAGGAACACAAACATAAACACAGTTTTTTATATAATATTTTGTTATATTCGCGATAGTTATTATGCGATGCAAAACAACCTTTTTCTGGACATATAATCCCTACAATAGTTATGTATACTGAGTTTATTGCAGAAACGAAGGTGAAACTATTTGGCGGAACAGAAGAATTCGTTTGCCAATTAATCCGGAGAGAGGCCGGCACCGCAACGGTCCTCTATGAGGTGCCTGAAACCCGTTATCTCGGCTCATTGATGTTACGTAAGGGAACCTTAAGTTTTGGCTACTTCCGGGAGGACCGGAACTACAACGTCTACCATTTTGTAACCCCGGCCGGCGCCACCCTCGCGACCTACTTTAATGTCAGCGACCAAACGCGGGTGACCGCTGCCGCTATCAACTGGCGGGACCTGGTAGTGGATATACTGGTGACACCTCAACAGGGCTGCGAGGTTCTGGACGAGGATGAACTTCCCGGCGAGCTTGATCCTGCGCTCGCCCGGCTTATTACTGAGACGCGAGACTATGTTGTATTAAACCATTACAAGCTGGTACGGGAAGTGGGGCTTGCTACTGCGACGCATTTAGCCGCGCTTAATCCGGGCTCCCTAACAACTTCCCGGGATTCATAATACCGTTGGGATCGAAGCTGGCCTTCAATGCGCGCATATAGCCGATTTCTTCAGCGCTGCGGCTATACGCCAAGTAGTCGCGCTTCAACAGCCCCACCCCGTGCTCCGCCGAAATACTGCCCCCTAATGCGGCGACCACGTCGAAGACTTGCGCATTCACCTCGGCGCATTTGGCAAAGAACTCCGCGGGCTCCAGGTCGGCAGGCTTGAGGATGTTCAGGTGCAGGTTACCGTCACCGATATGGCCATACCAGACGATCTCAAAATCCGGGTATTGGCTGGACACCACCTGGTCAACCGAACTCAGGAACTCCGGCACACGCGAAACCCGCACCGACAGGTCATTCTTATAGGGAGTGAATTTCGCGAGCGTCTCTGAGATATCCTCGCGCAGCCGCCACAGGTTCATCGCCTGGGTCTCATTCTGGCTCATCACCCCGTCCAGCACCCAGCCTTCCTCGAGACAACGCTCAAACAATTCCATGGCCTGGTCCGCTAACGCCTCGGAGCTGGACTCAAATTCCAGCAGCGCATAATAGGGCGCATCTTCATCACAGGGTTTCTGCAAATCGGTTGCCGCGGTCACGTGGTGCAACGCGCGATCAGAAAAGAACTCGAAGGCGGTAACATCGAGTTGCCGGCGAAAGGTCTCCGAGACTTTCATCAATGCATCAAACTCGGGCACGGCCAGTACCAGCACCGTGAGGTTTTGCGGTGGCCGCATCAACTTGATGGTCGCTTCGGTGATAAAACCCAGGGTACCCTCCGAGCCGATGAAGAGCTGCCGCAGATCGTATCCGGTGGCGTTCTTAACCAACCCCTTATTGAGCTCCAGCACATCGCCCTTGCCGGTCACCACGGTAAGTCCCGCCACCCAATCGCGCGTCAGGCCGTAGCGGATCACCTTGATCCCTCCCGCATTGGTCGCGATATTCCCGCCAATCTGGCTGGAGCCCGAAGACGCGAAGTCGACCGGGTAAAACAAATCATGCTCGACCGCATATTGCTGCAATTGCTCGGTGACCACGCCGGCCTGGCAACTGACCATACGATCGATGGCGTTAAATCCAGTGATGCTGTTCATCCGGTCAAAGGCAACCACGACCTCGCCATTGGTCGCCATTGCGCCACCACTCAATCCGGTACGACCACCCGAGGGCACCAACGCCAGCCCTTGCTCGTTCGCCAGCCTGACCAGCGCCTGGACTTGCTCTGTGGTGCGCGGAAACACCACCGCGGAAGGCGCCGGCGCATAGACTCGCGTCCAGTCTCGACCATAGTATTGCAGTGACTCCTGATCCACCCGTACATCCGCCGGATCAACCACCTCACCCAAACTCGCTACTAACTGGTTACCCATACCCATCAAGCTCTCTCACCGGCCGAATAATCGCCCCATCACAAAGGCGAAATATGTTACCATAGCGCGCCCTGCAAGCAGCCAATATTTCAAGCCATTTCAACCGCGAAAAGGACCCCGTACCACTCCCATGTCAGTCGTCAATTATTCCCTGGATAAAGCCAGAATCAAGGTACTCCTGCTGGAAGGCGTCCATCAAAGCGCCGTCGAAACCTTTAACCACGCCGGCTACCAGCAGGTCGAGTTGCTACCCACCGCACTGACCCAGGATGAGTTACGCAAAAAAATTGCCGACGTTCACTTCGTGGGCATCCGATCACGCACCCAACTCACGGCAGACGTTTTCGAGGCGGCCAACAAACTGTCAGCCGTGGGCTGCTTCTGCATCGGCACCAACCAGGTCGACCTGGATGCGGCGACGCGCAAGGGCATTGCGGTCTTTAACGCGCCTTATTCGAACACCCGCAGCGTTGCGGAACTGGTTTTGGCCGAAGCGATATTGCTTATGCGTGGAGTCCCCGAGAAGAACGCCAGCAGCCATCGCGGTGGCTGGCTAAAGTCCGCCAGCGATTCCTACGAAATTCGCGGCAAGACCCTGGGCATCGTCGGTTATGGCAGTATCGGTTCGCAGCTGAGCGTGCTGGCCGAGGGATTAGGCATGCGAGTCATTTTCTATGACACCGTCACCAAACTGCCACTGGGGAACGCAGAACAGGTGCGCAGCCTGAACGACCTGCTTGGCAGAGCCGATGTGGTTAGCCTGCATGTCCCCGAGACCCCCGCCACCAGGAACATGATCGGCGCGGCACAACTGGCCAACTTCAAGACCAACAGCGTGCTGATCAATGCCGCCCGCGGCACGGTTGTGGATATCGACGCCCTTGTAGGCGCGTTGCGCGAGGGCAGACTGCTGGGCGCGGCGATCGATGTATTCCCGACCGAGCCAAAAGCTAATAACGAGGAATTCATTTCACCACTGCGCGAATTCGACAACGTCATCCTCACGCCCCATGTGGGTGGCAGCACCATCGAGGCGCAGGACAATATCGGCGAAGAGGTAGCGACCAAGCTGGTTAAATACAGCGACAATGGCACCACCATATCCAGCGTTAATTTTCCCGAAGTAGCGCTCCCGGCACACCCCGATGAACATCGCCTGCTGCACATTCACGAGAACATACCGGGCATCCTGTCGCAGATTAACAGCGTCTTTTCCGACAACAATATTAATATCAGCGGGCAATACTTGCAGACCAACAATGCCGTCGGCTATGTTGTGATCGATATCCATGCGCAACACAGTGAAATCGCCCTGCAAAAACTGCGTGCGATCGACGGCACCATTCGCAGCCGCGTATTATTTTGAGCAATACAGCCATCTGCTGTAGCGTATACCAGAGTACCGGGACATCCACATCCCTGGCCCAAGGAAAATAATAACCCGACAACAAGCCAAGTTAGCCAACCGACCATAGTACCCGGGAGATCATCCATGAAAGCTTCTGACCTGTTTGTAAAATGCCTCGAAACCGAAGGCCTGGAGTACATATTCGGCGTACCCGGGGAAGAAAACGCCGACTTTATGATGTCCCTCGAGCAATCCGAGCAGATCAAATTCATCCTGACCCGACACGAACAGGGCGCGGCATTCATGGCTGAAATCTATGGCCGCCTCACCGGCATGGCCGCGGGCTGCCTGGGTACGCTCGGACCGGGCGCGACCAACCTCATCACCGGCGTCGCCGATTCCAACATGGACCGCGCGCCGATGCTGGTGCTGACCGGGCAGGGCGCCAGCACTCGGCTGCACAAGGAGTCGCACCAGGTGATGGACGTGGTGGACATGTTCAAGCCAGTCACCAAGTGGGCCCACACCATTATCCACGAGGAAACCATTCCGGAAACCATTCGCAAGGCGGTGCGCACGGCCTGCCTGGAGAAACCCGGCGCCGTGCATCTGGAACTGCCTGAAGATATTGCCAAGCGGGCCACCACACAGCAACCGATGGAACGTCGCAGGGTGCGCCGGCCGGTGCCCGCCGACAAGATCATCGATATCGCGTTCGAACGACTCAAGCAAGCCAAGCGTCCGGTCATCCTGGCTGGCAACGGCTGTGTAAGGCGCCGCGCCAGCACCCAGTTACGGACGCTGTGCGAGAAAACCGGGATTGGCGTCATCAACACCTTCATGGCGAAGGGCTGCGTCGATATGGATGCCGATTATTGCCTCTATACCATCGGTCTGGGATCCAAGGATGTGGTGGCCTGCGCGCTGGATGCGGCCGACCTGATCATCACCGTCGGCTATGACATGGTGGAATACCACCCGCTCCTGTGGAATCCCAACGACGACAAGAACATCGTTCACATCGACTTCCTGCCAGCGGAAATCGATATCAACTACCATCCCGATGTTGAAGTCGTAGGCGACCTGGCCCATGCCCTGTGGATGATCAACGAACGCGTCGACGCCATGGGTGGCCTGCACTTCGACACTACCCAGCAGGCCGCGGTACGGCGCGATATGCAAGTCGACTTTGAGGAACACAAGGACGACACCAGCGAAGGCTTGATCAAACCGCAAAAGGCGGTGTGGGATGCCCGCCAGGTCATGGGGTCGCATGATATTTTGTTGTCTGACGTGGGCGCCCACAAGATGTGGATCGCGCGTCACTACCAGTGCCACGAACCCAATACCTGCCTGATCCCCAATGGCTTCTGCTCCATGGGCTTTGCCCTGCCCGGCGCAATCGCTGCCAGCCTGGTGCATCCCGAGCGCCGCGTTATGGCGATTGCCGGCGATGCCGGCTTCCTGATGAATGTGCAGGAGATGGAAACCGCTAAACGGTTGAACTCCAATATCGTGGTCATGGTCTGGGAAGACCACTCCTACGGCCTGATTGCGTGGAAACAAACCAACGAGTTCGGCCGTCATACCGAGCTTTCATTCGGTAACCCCGACTGGCTGCAACTGGCCTCGGCATTCGGCTGGCACGGTCATTGGGTGCCCAACAGCGCCGACCTCGAAGGTACGCTGGAGACAGCGCTACAGGAATCGGGACCCAGCCTGGTTGTTATTCCGATCGATTATGGCGAGAACGCCAAGCTGACAGAAAAACTCGGCCAGATCGCCTGCCCGATCTAGCAGGCTGTTGAAAAACTATCTGCGTTGCTGATACCGCGACTCAGGCCAACACATCCGTGAGGGCCGGCTTTAGCTGCGCGTAGTGGAACTGGAATCCTTCCTCGAGCGCATGAGCCGGTATCGCCTTTTGCCCGGTCAGCAGCAGTTGCGCCATCTCACCGAGCAATAATCGCAATATGAATGCGGGAAGGGGTAGCACCGCCAGCCCGTGCAGCGACGCAGCCAGGGCCTGGGCAAATTCCACGTTGGTCACCGGTGCGGGCGCCGTCGCGTTGTAAACTCCCTGGCGCTGCGGATCTTCAAGCAACCAGGCCAGCAGGCGCACCATATCCCGCATATGGATCCAGGGCATCCATTGCTTGCCGTCGCCAATGCGGCCGCCCAGGCCAAGCTTGAACGGCCATAACATTTTTTTAAAAAAGCCACCGCCGGCGCCGAGCACCAATCCTGTTCGCACCACGCACAGGCGGGTGCCAAAGCGGGTGACCGGCTCCGCCGCCTGCTCCCAGCGACGACACAGTTCATGGCTGAACTCATCATGCGCAGAAGCATCTTCAGCAACCTCGTTGTCTCCCTGGTCGCCGTAGAAACCCACCGCAGAGCCGCTAATAAAACAGGCGGGTTTATTGTCCAGGCGCTCGACCAGTTTCACCAGGTCGCGGGTAATATTGATCCTGCTGCTCAATAACAGCTCTTTGCGCTGTGTGGACCAGCGCCGGGCGGCGATGGGCGCACCGGCAAGATTGACGATCGCATCGATAGTCGCATCGGCAGCAATCTCGTCCAGGCTGGCTATCGCCTTGACGCCGCTTCCGCATTTTGCCGCCACCGAAGCCGGATCGCGACTTAGCACACTCACCTGGTTACCCCGGGCAAACAACTCCGGGCACAGGTGGGATCCGATAAACCCCGTACCGCCACTGATAAGAATATGCATTCTCTCTGTTACTCCCTGTTTGGCCGCGCCATCGACCGTCCCAGACAACAAGACGGCAGAAAAGAAACATCCACTGTGTACCTGAAGTTGATACTCGCATATTTTAATCCACATTGTCCTAGATTAATCAGGTTGACACAGCTTTTGTGGCGAAAGATAAGGCTGCAAAACAGGGCGTCACTCGCAGCTAATGGCCGTAGCCCTTGGCAAGAGAGACAACGCCGTATTGCAGCCTTGGATCCGGCACAAAACTGTGTAGCCTCGTTGAACTCACCCAATGAGTGAAACGATCCTTTTGATTTTTCATATTGAAAGCAATCTCTTATAGCTGAAATAAGCGGTCAACTGATTTATCTAGGATTATAATAGCACTGGGTTTCCCGTCATCCCTTGACCAATAGCGAGGATTCACATGAAAACTATCATGCTGCTGGTATTAGTCTGCACCAGTGCAATGGCGCTCCATGTCCACGCAGACGCGTATCGCTGGGTCGACGAAAAAGGCAACGTTCATTTCGGCGACCGGCCACCGGACAAAAGCGCTGCAGAGGATATATCGGCACAGATCGGCCAGCAGAATGGGGACGAAAGCAGCGCCACCACCAAAAAAATCCTGGAGCAACAGGAGCGGCGTGATGCGGCAATAAAAACCGAACAGAATCAACTGGACGCCCGCGGTGGCGACCAGGGAGAGCAACGCCGCAAGGCCTGCAAGGAAGCCCGTCGCCAACTAAAAATACTTAAGGGTCGAGTAGTGTTTTATGATAACGATGGCCGCGAAACAGAAGTCACCGAAAAGGAACGCGAAGCACGCGCCACCAGCGTCGAGAAGCAGATCGCAGCGCGTTGTGACTAGTGGGGCCCTGCTAACGCCGCCTGTCGCGAGCCCATAATATTGAGGACCCACGTCAGGCATTTCCGGGCGGAGTTAAATCGCCCTAATTTCGAGCTCCACGCGGCGGTTTTGTGCGCGCCCCTCGACGTTGCCATTATCCGCAACGGGGTAACGCGGTCCGTAACCGGTACTATACAAGCGACCGGAGGCGATGCCCTGGCTGCCAAGGTAACTGGACACCGATGCCGCGCGGCCTTCGCTGAGGCGCTGGTTGAGTTCGTTACTGCCGGTTGAGTCGGTATGACCCGAGACGTCGATACGCGTCTGGTCGAATTCCTTGAGCACCAGCGCTACGGAATCCAGGGTGGCATAGAACTGTGACTTGAGCTCCGCTCGCCCGCTATCAAAGGTGATGTTGCCCGGCATGATGAGTTTAAGCTCGTCACCTACGCGTTGCACTTGCACACCGCTGCCGGCGAGTCGTTCCCGCAACGCCGCTTCCTGGCGATCCATGTAGTAACCGATGCCACCGCCCACCGCGGCGCCGGTTGCAGCACCTACCACGGCGCCCTTGCCACGATCATCATGGTTGGCCGCGGCGCCAATCACCGCCCCCGCGACCGCGCCAATACCTGCGCCTTTTGCGGCATTGCTGGTTTTCTGCTCGCCCGTATAGGGATCGGTCGTTACACACCCGGTCAGGGCGCCTGCCAATATTACGGATATAACTGCCTGATTTCGCACTCTACAACTCCTGAAATTACCGCTTTAATGTTCCGTTCACTAGGAGACTGTCGGACTTAGGATTAATCTACTGCGGATTTTCCCTTGCTACGATCACCTAAGCCCGACGGCCTCCTGGCCGGGACAAACCCGCGTCGCCTAGATTCAGCGACCGTGAGTTTGAGCCCAGCTCTTAAGCGTAGTTCCCCGCGATGAACACATTATTACTATGCTTTGGCTTGCGCCGCGCGCTGCTCCAGAATCGCGACCGCGGGCAATTTCTTACCCTCAACATACTCGAGGAACGCGCCGCCGCCGGTAGAAATATAGGAAACGCGATCTGCGATATCATATTTGTCCACGGCGGCCAGCGTATCACCACCCCCGGCGATCGAAAATGCGGCGCTGTCGGCGATGGCCTCGGCAATAGTCCTGGTGCCGCCGCCAAACTGGTCAAATTCAAATACGCCCACAGGGCCGTTCCAGATAATAGTCTTGGCTTCTGCCAGGATCGCCGCCAGTTGCGCCGCGGAATCCGGGCCAATATCCAGTATCATTTCATCCGCACCAACCTGGTCACTGGGCTTGGTAACCGCCGCCGCGTCTTCACTGAACTCGGTCGCCACGACGACGTCCGTCGGTATCGGAATCTCGGTCTTCGCCAATAAGCTTTGTGCAATAGGCACCAGATCGTGTTCACACAGCGACTTGCCGACCGGGTTGCCCGCAGCCGCCAAAAACGTATTAGCAATGCCGCCGCCGACAATCAACTGGTCGACTTTTTCCGAAAGCGCCTCCAGCACGGTGAGCTTGGTAGACACCTTGGAGCCGCCTACAATCGCAACAAAGGGTCGCTCCGGCGCATGCAACGCCTGTTTTAATGCCTCCAGCTCTCCCGCCAATAGCGGACCCGCACAGGCGATCGGGGCATATTCAGCCACCCCGTAAGTCGAAGCCTGCGCCCGGTGCGCGGTGCCAAATGCGTCCATCACAAATATGTCACACAACGCCGCCATCTTTTTTGCCAGCGTATCGTCATTGGCCTTTTCACCCGTATTGAAGCGAACATTTTCCAGCACCACCAGCTCGCCTTGCTCAACTTCCACACCATCGAGCCAATCGGCCGTGAATCGCACCGGTCGGCCGGTTAGCTCTGCAATATGGTCAGCCACCGGCGCCAGCGAAAATTCCGCCTGCTCGGCTGCAGCCACGCCCTCTTTGGGCCGCCCCAGGTGAGACATCACCATTACCCGGGCGCCCGCGTCCATTGCCGCTATCAGCGTCGGCAATGCCGCCCTGATCCGCGCATCGCTCGTGACGCGACCATCTTTGACAGGCACGTTGAGATCTTCCCTGATTAGTACTCTCTTACCGGCTAAATCCAGCTCAGCCATATTCAAAACTTGCATGCTACGCTCCTCTAATTGTTAACATCAGCCTGTTGGCTCATGAATAATGCGCGCCCGAAGCTGCTAAACCAGTTCGCGAACGGTCTCTGCAACATTATCTACGGTAAAACCAAAGTGCTCCAACACCTCGCCACCAGGCGCCGACTCACCGAAGGTGGTCATACCAACAACCCGGCCGGACAGACCAACAAATTTGTACCAACTGTCCTCGTGCAATGCCTCAACCGCGACCCGCGCGACGATTTCCGCCGGCAGCACGGCCTCGCGGTAGTCCGCATCCTGGGCCAGGAATGCATCCGTGGACGGCATGGACACACCCCGCACCATGATGCCTTGCTCCGCCAACAGATCTGCTGCAGCAGCCGCAAGTTTCACTTCGGACCCGGTCGCGATAATAATCGCCTGCGGCGTTCCCGCACAGTCCTGCAATACATAACCGCCCCTGGCAACCAACGCCAGCTGCTCGTCACTGCGCGCCATGACCGGCAGGCCCTGGCGTGAGAATATCAGCGCAGTGGGGCCATCATCCCGTTCCAGCGCCACCTGCCAGGCCACCGCGGATTCAACCGTGTCGCACGGCCGCCACACCGACATGTTCGGGGTGCTGCGCAGCGCAACGAGTTGCTCAACGGGCTGGTGGGTGGGACCATCTTCACCCAAACCGACCGAATCATGGGTATAAACGAAGATACTGCGCTGCTTCATGAGCGCCGCCATGCGCACCGCATTGCGTGCATATTCCATAAACATCAGGAACGTGCCGCCGTAGGGGATAAAGCCGCCATGCAACGCGATACCATTCATGATCGCGGACATACCAAACTCGCGCACGCCGTAGGAGATATAGTTACCCGCCTTATCGTTCAGGCTGATAGCTTTGGAACCACTCCAGTTGGTCAGGTTAGAACCGGTCAGGTCGGCAGAGCCACCGAGCATCTCAGGCAATAATGGGCCATAACCGTTCAACGTCAGTTGCGATGCCTTACGGGTGGCGACAGTTTCGCCCGCGACCTGCGCCTGCTTGATAAAATCGGCGGCCTGGGCGGCAAAATTCTCCGGCAAACGCCCCTCGATCCGGCGCATCAACTCACTGGCCTGCTCCGGGAACTCAGCCTGGTAGGCGTCGAACCGCTGCTGCCATTCGGCCTCGGCTTCAGCGCCTGCATTGCTGCCATTCCAGCCTGCGTAGACCGCATCAGGAATCTCAAACGGCGCGTGTGACCAGCCGAGACTCTCCCGCGCCGCCGCGATTTCTTCGTCACCCAACGGCGCGCCGTGAACACTTTCGCTGCCTTGCTTGTTGGGGGCGCCATAGCCAATTATCGTCTGGCAGCAGATCAGCGTTGGCTGCTCGGTATTGGCCCGTGCGGTGCCGATCGCCATTTTGATCTCTTCCGGATCATGACCATCTACATGCGCAATGACCTGCCAGCCATAAGACTCAAAACGCTTGGGGGTATTATCGGTAAACCAGCCTTGCACCTCGCCATCGATGGAAATACCGTTGTCATCGTAAAGCATGATCAATTTACCCAGGCCGAGGGTACCCGCCAGGGAGCAGACCTCGTGGGAAATCCCCTCCATCAGGCAACCGTCACCTGCGAACACATAGGTAAAGTGATCGACCAGGTTATGCTCGGGGGTATTGAACTGTGCTCCCAGTATGCTTTCCGCAAGCGCCATACCAACCGCATTGGCTATCCCCTGCCCGAGCGGGCCGGTGGTTGTTTCGACGCCGGGCGCATAGCCATACTCAGGGTGACCCGGGGTCCGGGAATGCAACTGGCGAAAATTCTTGAGGTCTTCGATCGATAAATCGTACCCGTTCAGGTGCAGCAGGGAATACAGCAACATGGAGCCATGGCCATTGGAAAGCACAAAGCGATCCCGATTGGGCCAGTCAGGGTTATCCGGGTTATGGGACAGGTAGTCATTCCACAGCACTTCTGCGATATCCGCCATACCCATAGGCGCGCCGGGATGTCCCGATTTTGCCCGCTGTACCGCATCCATACTCAGCGCCCTGATTGCATTAGCTAACTCTGACCGTGAAGCTGCCGTTCCCACCATGAAATTAATCCTCTAACCACTCTAATTTGAAAGGCGCCTATTTTCCATTATGTGAGGTCGGAAGACAATTAAAAGCCGGTGCACGGGGCCACAATTAGCGTATTAAACTCCACAACCCTGAAAAGTATATCAATATATTTTGATATAGATTTGCGAATTGGAAAAAGGAGTGCTATAAAGCTCCACCATGACACCGATGCCCGCAACCAAACCCGCGCCGCCGCCCGCGCATGACACCACCCGTGCCAGCCTCGTGCAAATTAACAAGGCTGCAGCGGACGGGTTGCGCCTGCAAATTCTGCAAGTGCTAAAGGCAGAGTCATTCGGTGTTCTCGAGCTGTGTGACATTTTTAAGCTTGCGCAGCCCAAGCTGAGCCATCACCTGAAGGTGCTACTCAATGCGGGACTGGTCGCTACCCGTCGCGACGGCAACTCGATCTTTTACCGCCACCCGCTGTTGTTGATCGACACTCCAGTCAATCGCCATATTCAGCACTTATTTACGACCCTGGACCACCTTGATCTGGCCGCGGAGATCTATACGCGTATCGATTCCATCAAATCAGAACGCGCCCGATCATCACTCGATTTTTTCACGAAAAACGCCAACAAATTCTCAGAAAAACAGGCTTTAGTCGCTGAAAAGTCTCAATATGTAGCTAACTTGCGCGAACTCGTTAGCGCAACAAACCTCCCCGACAGCGCCACCGTGCTCGAAGTTGGCCCCGGCGAAGGCGAATTTATCTGCGAACTGGCAACACAGTTCAATCAGGCCATCGCACTGGACAACTCAGAGGCCATGCTAAAACTCGCACAGGGCAGGGCACAGGCCCTGGGCATGGACAACATTACCTTTATGCTCGGTGAGCCCGCCGCCGTCGCGGCCGATGCCAGAATCCGCGGCGACCTTGTTATCTGCAACATGGTGCTGCACCACATCGCATCGCCGGCGGAGACTTTCAAACACATGGCGCAATTGCTGAACCCGCGCGGCTACCTGCTGCTCGCGGAGCTCAGCCACCATAACCAGGAATGGGTGCGTAGATCCTGCGGCGACCTGTGGCTCGGCTTCGAAGCCGAGGAACTGACTCACTGGGCCAGCAGCGCTGGCATGGAGACTTGCCAAAGCCTGTACCTGGCACTCAGGAACGGCTTCCAGGTGCAGCTACACCTATTCCAGAAATCAACCAACCAAGCCAATCATTGATCAACTAACGGTATATTTACTATGACCAGCTATTCAGTTTTCACCTCAGAATCGGTCTCCGAAGGCCATCCCGACAAGATGGCAGACCAGATTTCCGACGCCATACTCGACGCTATTATCACTGATGACCGTGATGCCCGGGTCGCGGTTGAAACCATGGTTAAGACCGGCATGGTCATCATCGCGGGAGAAGTGCGCACCAGCACCTATATCGACTTGGAGGATGTGGTTCGGCAAGTGATTCTGGATATTGGTTATGATAGCTCCGACGTCGGTTTCGATGGCGCCTCCTGCGCCGTACTGAATGCCATCGGCAAGCAATCCCACGATATCGCTATGGGCGTCGATGAGGGCGATGACAAGGAACAGGGCGCCGGGGACCAGGGCTTGATGTTCGGTTACGCGACGAATGAAACTGAAGTGCTGATGCCCGCGCCAATCACCTACTCGCACCTCCTGATGCAACGCCAGGCACATCTGCGCAAGCACGGCGTGCTGCCATGGCTGCGCCCCGACGCCAAGAGCCAGGTCACCATGCGCTACGAAAATGGCAACCCGGTTGGCATCGACGCGGTAGTCGTGTCGACCCAACACGACCCGGATATCAGCCAGCAGGATTTGTATGAGGCGGTCCTCGAGGAAATCATTCGCCCGGTTCTGCCCGAGGAATGGATGAGTGCCGACACCCAAATTCATATCAACCCGACCGGCCAGTTTATAATTGGCGGACCGGTGGGCGATTGCGGCCTGACCGGACGTAAAATCATCGTCGACACTTATGGCGGCGCGGCGCGCCACGGCGGCGGCGCGTTTTCCGGCAAGGACCCATCGAAGGTCGACCGGTCAGCGGCCTATGCTGGCCGCTATGTCGCCAAGAATATCGTTGCCGCGGGGCTGGCAGATCGCTGTGAGATTCAGATTTCCTATGCCATCGGGGTAGCCGAACCGACCTCGATCAGCCTCCAAACCTTTGGCACCGGCAAACTGGACGACGACCAGATCGTCGCCCTGGTTCGGGAACACTTCGACCTGCGCCCACGCGGACTGGTCGAAATGCTGGACCTCAAGCGACCTATTTATAAAGCCACCGCGGCCTATGGGCACTTTGGCCGGGAAGAGGAAAACTTTACCTGGGAACGAACCGATAAGGCCGCGGCACTTGCAAGCGCGCTCTGATTTGCGGCCAATACCCATAAACCGCAGCGCGTAGCGCATAAGCAAAATCTTTAAATACATTTTGATACCGAATTAACCACAGCAGGCAACGAACATGACCGATACCGTCACCCAAATAGACAGCAGTTTTTCCGACTATAAAGTCGCCGACATCTCCCTGGCCGAATGGGGCCGCAATGAAATCTCGATAGCGGAGACCGAGATGCCGGCCCTGATGGCCCTCAGGACCAAGTACAATGGCGCCAAGCCGCTGCAGGGCGCCAGGATTATTGGCTGCATTCACATGACTATCCAGACCGCGGTATTGATAGAGACACTCGTCGAACTCGGCGCCGAGGTGCGTTGGTCGTCTTGTAATATTTTCTCGACCCAGGACCACGCCGCGGCGGCCATCGCAGCCAGCGGCATTCCGGTTTTTGCCTGGAAAGGGGAAACCGAGGAAGAATACGAGTGGTGCATCGAACAGACCATTAACAAGAACGGTCAGGTCTGGGACGCCAACATGCTGCTGGATGACGGCGGCGACCTGACTGAAATCGCTCACAAGAGCTATCCTCAGTTACTGGATAACGTCCATGGCGTAACTGAAGAAACCACCACCGGCGTGCATCGCCTGCAGGAAATGCTTGCGGCCGGCACCCTCAAGGTACCCGCGGTCAACGTCAACGACTCGGTCACCAAATCGAAGAACGATAACAAGTATGGCTGCCGCCACAGCCTCAACGATGCCATCAAGCGCGGCACCGACCATTTGCTGGCCGGCAAGAAAGCGCTGGTGATTGGCTATGGCGACGTCGGCAAGGGCTCGGCTCAATCATTGAACCAGGAGGGCATGATCGTCAAGGTGAGTGAAATCGACCCGATCTGTGCCATGCAGGCCTGTATGGATGGCTTTGAAGTGGTGTCGCCTTATATTAACGGCGTCAACGACGGCACCCCCGGATGCATCGACAATACACTGCTTGGCCGTACTGACCTGGTCGTCACGACCACCGGCAATGTGGATGTGTGCGATAAAAACATGCTGGCAGCACTGAAGTGTGGCGCAGTTGTCTCCAACATTGGTCACTTCGATGATGAAATCGATACTGCCTATATGCGTGAGCAATGGGAATGGGTTGAGGTTAAGCCGCAGGTCCACAAAATTTATCGCGACCGCGCCGCCAATGACTACCTGATCCTGCTTGCAGAGGGCCGCCTTGTAAACCTGGGTAATGCGACCGGGCACCCCTCGCGCATCATGGATGGCTCCTTTGCCAACCAGGTACTGGCGCAGATCCACCTTTACCAGCAGGCGTTTGCCGACCAGGATGCAGGCGCCCAGGCACAGTTGCTGCGCGTGGAAGTGCTGCCCAAGAATCTCGACGAAGAAGTTGCCCGGCACATGGTCGGCGGCTTCGGTGGCGTACTGACCCGCATGACGGAGCAGCAATCGACGTATGTAGGCATTCCCACGGATGGCCCGTACAAGCCGGACACCTACCGATACTAGTAGCTCATCGCCCTTAACCTAATACGCGTAACAAAGGACTATTAATGAGCAAAGACAAGCTCTATAGCTTCGAGTTTTTCCCGCCCAAGACGGAGGCTGGAGAACAAAAATTGCAGCTGGTGTGGCAGCAGTTACAGGAAAAACAGCCTGATTTTTTCTCTGTAACCTATGGCGCCGGCGGCTCGACGCGAGATAAAACCATCAGCACGGTAACCAGTCTTCACCAGCAGGGCGCGGCCGTCGCGCCCCACCTTAGCTTTGGCGGTGACAGCAGGGACACCGTTGCGTCCCTGTTGCACAACTATAAGGAGTTGGGCATCAAGCGCGTGGTTGCGCTGCGTGGCGACCTGCCCTCGGGTACCGGCGGCGCGGCACACCTGGTCTACGCAAACGAATTGGTGGAATTTATTCGTGAGCAGACCGGCGATCATTTTCACATTGAAGTGGCCGCCTATCCCGAGATTCACCCGCAGTCAAAAAGCTACGAGTCGGATATCAACTACCTGAAGGGAAAGTTCGATGCCGGGGCGAACAGTGGCATCACCCAGTATTTTTATAATGCCGATGCCTACTTCTACTATATCGAGCGCTGCCAGGCCGCGGGCATCGACAACCCGATCGTGCCGGGCATTATGCCGATTACCAATTACAGCAGCCTGGCACGCTTTTCCGACGCCTGTGGCGCCGAGATTCCGCGCTGGATGCGCAAGCGACTGGAGGGCTTTGCCGATGACTCCCGCAGCATTGCCGCGTATGGCGTCGAGGTGGTGACCGAGTTGTGCGAAACACTGCTGCAGGGCGGCGCCCCGGGATTACATTTCTACTCGATGAACAAGGCGGAACCCAACATCACGATCTGGGACAACCTGGGCCTTGGCGAGCGACGCTAGTCCAGGGTATCCGAGAATATGCGTATTCCACGCGCGTTTATAGATAAGCCGCTGGCCAATGGCCTTGAACTGGAACTGGACGCCACCACCAGCCATTACCTGCAAAAGGTATTACGGCTGCGCGAGGGCGCACGAATCACCCTGTTCAATGGCCAAGGCGGCGAATACCCGGCCGTAATCAAGGCTTGCCAAAAACGCTCGGCTTTAGTGCAACTCGGTGATGGCGTTGATAACAACCGTGAATCGCCTCTGCGTATCCATCTAGGGATTGGACTGTCTCGTGGCGAGCGCATGGATACAGTGGTGCAAAAAGCCACCGAACTTGGTGTCACCGAGATCTCACCCCTGTTTACCGAGCGCTGTGAAGTCAAACTCAACGACCAGCGCATGATCAAGCGCCGGGATCACTGGCAGAAGGTTATCACCAGCGCGTGCGAACAATCCGGCCGCAATCGCATCCCCCGGGTACATGCGCCCGTCAAACTGGAGCCGTTCCTGGCGAACGCTGACGCTTCGATCAAGTTGCTCATGCATCCAGCCGATGAGCCAGGTACCGCGCTGCCAGGATCAGGCGTGAATTCGGTGCTGGTATTGGTGGGTCCGGAAGGGGGGTTTTCCGATCAGGAGGTTGCCCAGTGCACTCACCGCGGCTTTGTTACCTTTTGCCTGGGACAGCGAATCCTGCGCACCGAAACCGCCCCGCTGGCGGCCCTGAGTGTCCTGCAATATCGCTGGGGAGATTTCGGCTAGGCCGGAAATTTCACCAGTATTCGGGAATGGTGGTGAGGGCTGGTGCGTTGTGGGGGATTTTTTGACTAAAAGCGTAGCCGTAGCTACGTTTGCAAGAGAAAAATTAGTCACGGCGTGCCAGAACCAGCACCAAACCGAATAGGCCAGCGGGTTACAATTTGTACCCATGCCGGATTTGGCATGCGGCCTTCCAAACCTGAGCAAACGCATTCTTTTCGAGCCGACTGGTGAATTTCCCGGGCTAAGCGAACGGGATATGGCTCTGGAAGAGCAATATAGAATTATTCAATGAATGTGTTGCCAAGGCATGAAACTTGGCCTAGCTCCAGCGAAGCGATAAGAACCGCCCATTACGAGCGGAGATTATACCGCCAGGTGCTCGTTTAAACGGGCCTCAATCATGCCCAGGTCGGGAATACACGCGCGCTGTCCCTTGACCTCAACGGCCATAAGATCGGCTTCGCCCAACGGCTCGTCTACCTGCACAACATCGGCGTCGGTTAGCGTCATGGTTTCCGGCACACCCTGCACCAGCAAACCCCAAAAGGCTAATTCCTGATCCGGTAACGAGCGATTCAGGATCGCGATCTGCGCATACTCCGAGTGCTTCTTGAGGCTGCCGCCGGCCAGGTTTTCAAAGGACACGACCGGTATACGCATATTGCGCCAGTGCTTGTGGCCCAGAATCCATTTTTCCGAATGCAACTCGACAATCAGCCCTGTCAGGGGCTCGATGTCGGCCATCGCATGCTCGGGCAGGACCAGATTACGATCCTGTAACTTAACTATTATGCTGGCTAACGTTGCGGCCATACCAAGTTCCTGTTTCCTGTTAGTTACTGCGCTTATGCTGGTCGCGCTCAAAATTTGTCAGTGCACCGATCGCATCAAGCAGGTCATCTTCCTGGAAGGGCTTACCCATAAATCGGTTCACGCCAATTTCCATTGCCCGCTCGCGGTGCTTATCGCCGGTTCTTGAGGTTATCATCACGATCGGCACGTCTTTCATACGCTCATCGTGACGCATCAGCGAGGCGAGTTCAAAGCCGTCCATCCGCGGCATTTCGATATCAAGCAGCATTACACTGGGCAGCGTATCCTGCAGCTTGGTCATCGCTTCCACGCCGTCTTTCGCCACAATCACTTCCATACCGTGTCGTTCCAGCAGCCGCGACGCCACTTTGCGCACCGTGACCGAATCATCAACCACCATCACGCGAAGCTCGGTTGAGACTTGCTCAGCGGTTTCAACGAACTCGACTTTCTCTTGTGTGCTAACCGCAGCCCGTGCGCGCACCATGGCAGGCATATCAAGAATCAGGACGACGCGCCCGTCACCGAGGATGGTTGCCCCGGACAAGCCCGGCATCGCACCTAACTGGGAACCGAGTGGCTTCACCACGATTTCACGGCTGGATGTAATATCATCAACCTGCAACGCGACCGAACCCTCAGCGGTACGGATCAAAATAACCGGTAGCGGCATGGCCTGGTTCTGGGCCTGCAGGTTATTGCGATGGCCGACAAATTCACCCAGGTAGCTCAGGTCATATTGCTGCCCCGCATATTCAAACCGTGGCCCGTTGTCCCGGTAGTACTCTTCCAGTTCATAAGGGCTGACCCGCACCACACCTTCTATGGTCGAGAGGGGCAGGGCAAAGGTTTCGTCGCCGATGTTGACCATCAGGGCGCTGTTGACACTTACTGTAAACGGCACCCGGACCACAAAGCGACTGCCCTGGCCTGGCTCGGAGTGGATCGTAATGGTGCCACCCAGCTTCTTGATTTCGCTGCTGACCACATCCATGCCAACGCCACGCCCGGATATCTGGGTCACTTTCCTGGCTGTCGAGAAGCCCGCATGCAATATAAACTGCAGGATCTCATCATCGGTTAACTGCGCACCCTGTTCGATCAGGCCGCGTTCAACCGCCTTGGCCCGCACGCTTGCTATATCAACACCCGCGCCATCATCTGACAGTTCAAGAACCACATCGCCGCCATCACGGCCGAGCGATAACTGCACGGATCCCTTTTCATCTTTGCCCGCCTGCTTGCGCTGTGCGGGCGACTCGATGCCGTGATCGACCGCATTGCGCAACATATGCTCAAGCGGGGCCGTCATATGCTCGAGTAACGAGCGGTCCAGCTCAACGTCGACATTCTTAAGCGTGAATTCAACCTGCTTGCTGACCTCCTGGCCGACCTGGCGCACCACACGTCGCAGGCGAGCCGCGAGGCGCGAAAACGGCACCATGCGGGTCTTCATCAAGCCTTCCTGCAACTCGGTATTGATCCGCGCTTGTTGCAGCAAAATCGTTTCTGTATAACGCGCGCGATCACGCAGCGTGTCTTTCAAATCGAACAGGTCGGATACGGATTCCACCAGGGAGCGCGATAATTCCTGCATGCGACTGTAGCGGTCCATTTCCAGCGGATCGAAACCCTCGTGCTCGGGGCCTTCCTGCTCCTGGCGGAACAGGATCTGGGCTTCCGTTTCGATTTCCATGCGGCGCAGCTGTTCACGCAAACGCTCGATCGTGACACCCACTTCCTCGATCGCATAGCCAAAGTTGCTGACCTGCTGCTCGATCCGGGAGCGCGACACACTGGTTTCGCCACCGAGATTAACCAACTGTTCCAGCAAACTGGAAGACACACGCACAGTATCTTGCGCCGGGACTTGAGCGGGTTGGCCATGTGAAGCATCGACTACGTCGTCAACCTGCGGTTCCGGCTCGATCACGCCCTGCGCAGATTCCCTGGCCTCCTGGTAACTGGCAGCCAGTCGTTCCAACCAGTCCGATAATTCTACCTGGACCGCGTCTTCACCCAGGTCGGCGGGTTCAAAATTAATCAGCACTTCAAGGAAGATCTGGCTCAGGTCGCCAATCTCGTGTACCCCTGCAACATATGCAACGTCTTTCAGGGACGTCACATCTGCCTGCAGGTGCTTATAAATATTGGCTTTCTTGCCGCTGTGAGACTTAAGCTTGTTAATACTCTTGCCAAGACTTGCCAGCAACCCGGCAGCATTATCAAAAAACGCTCCCAGCGCTTCGGAATCGGCCTCGACAGTTACCCCGAGCGCGGTATCGAATACAACCGTCTCGCTGACTTCGGTAGCTGAAGTTGCTGATTCAGTTGCAGCTATGGGTTGTCCCAGCTGCTCGGCATGGAACGCCCTTGCCCGCTCGATAAGTTCAGGCGCAGGCGTGCAGGCCGCGCCACCCTTAACCTCAGCAACCATATCCGCGAGACGATCGTCACACGCATGGATGAGTTCAAATAGCTGGTGACCTGCGTTGATTCGCGCCGCCGCGACATCTTCGTAGATGGCCTCCAATTCGTGGCTCAGGTCACCAACCGGACCCAGGCCAGCCATTCGCGAGCTGCCCTTCAAGGTATGCAAAGCGCGCTGCAATGCATCGATGGCGCCGGCATTACTGTTATCGTTTAGCCAGTCTTGCTTGGCAGTTGCGACCGCCTCGAAAATTTCTTCCGCTTCTTCCAGGAAGATCCCAACCAGTTCCTGGTCCAGTGCTTCCTGGCCAGGCGATTGCGAAGTGTCGCCAGTGATGTCTTCCGCGACTTCCTCAGCTGATTCCTCGGTTATCTCTTCGGCTAATTCCTCAACAAATTCTTCGGTTATCTCTTCGGCTACTTCGTCCGACGCTTCATCAGCGGAGCTTTGCAGCCGCTCAATAGCGTCAGCAAGTTGCTGTACAGGGACTATGGAAATTTCGATGTCCTGTCCGGCAGCAGCCTGGTCCAGGCCGTTTATTAAGCCTTCGTGGGCGTCGCCCAGCGCTGCCAGCAATGCCTCATTCGGGCGCTGGCCAAACTCACTCAATTGCGCATAGGCATCATCGAGGGCATGCAGCAGGACCGGTAAACTTGCATCGTCAGTGCCAGCGAGCAACGCCACCAGTCGTGTTGAGGCGTCACGCAGCTCTGCGAACACAGGGTTTCCCGGCTGCGGATCGGCCTGCCAGGTTTCAAAATGGCTCTGTGCGATGCATATCGGGTCCATGTTCTGCTGTAGCAACAGGGCCAGTGCCGACGTCTGCGGTGCTTCAACGGCATCTGCTTCGCCCAGCAATTCAAGACGGTGCGCAGAGTATGCGTCCAGCTTTTCAAGCAATTGGGAACTTCCGGCGAGCGGTGCAAGCGGATCATCGTGCAGGTGTTCCAAGCCGCCGCGTATGATAGCGCCCGTCTCCACTAGCAATCCGGCCACTTCGCTGTCGACCCAAATCGCTCGCTCTCGCATCGATTTAATGAGTGCTTCAGCGGCCGAGGCTACCCCGGCGATGTTCGGAAGCTCCGCCATATGCGCGCTGCCCTTGAGCGTATGCAACGCTCGATACAGTTCATCCGTAATTTCCGCCGATCCATGCTCGGCCATGCTGAGGAAGTCGTCAACTGCCGCCAAATGCTGGCCTGCTTCACGACCAAAAATGGTATAGATATCGCTATCGGCGTTCCCCTCCGGGTCATCGCTCGCGGACTCTTCAACAACGAATGTCGGTTCTGCTGCGGCGTCATCAACGCTGTCAACTTCTGCAAATTCTATGGCTTCGGTGGTTTCATGCTGCGCCTCACTTTCAATATCCGGCAACTCGGCCGCTTCACCCTTGCTGAGTAGTTCGGCACACGTCATCAACGGACCAATATCAAAGGAGGACTCGGTTTGCGTCCGGAAGTCTTCCAGCAAGCCAGGCATCACGCCGGTTACCCTGTTGACGAGACCACAGATACTGTCGTTGGGAGAAACCACCCCTTCGAGTAGCTGGTTCAACATGCTCTCGACTGACCAGGCAAGTTCGCCAATCTGGCCAGCACCGACCATTCGGCCGCTGCCCTTAAGGGTATGAAACGCCCTGCGGACTTCTTTTAAGCTATCCTGATTGCCAAAGTCGGATGCATATAAGGGCCAATGAATATCGATCTGCTCGAAAACTTCCTGGGCTTCCTCAACAAATATTTCCAGTATTTCATCGTCGATGAAATTTTCATCGTCAGCAGCTTCCGCGACAATCGGGGCTTCTGCTTCCGCTACAGCCTCATAACCGATCTGGTTATCACCGACCTCATCGGCCGACGGCTCTATACTGGCTGAAGGCTCTGCGCTGTCAGCATACGAGACATCGTCGCTGTTTTGCGCCGCAGCAACTGCCTGTTCTGGCTCTTGTTCCAAGTCATGGTCCAGTTCCTGATATAAGTCTGCGCCCAACTCGTCGGTTGCAGACTCAAACCCGGACAACTCCTCATCGAGGACGCCAAAATGATCATCTTCACTGCTGATGCCATCAGCCTGAACAATCGGGTAGCCTAACGAAGCTATACCCTGCTTGGCCTGGGTCAGCACGTTCTCATTAAACACATGGCTGTTAGTAAAGCCTTCCAGGTAGAACTCGACGGTCGCAATCACTTCCGCCAGCGTTTCTATCGCCGCGCCTTCAGGGATTTTTTCGCTCGCAATAATGTCGTCTTCGATATATTGCCCACAGGCAAACACCAGCTGTGGCGCCGTTGGCAAGGAAAGGATCGACAGCCCACCATAAGTGCCGCGCAGCTGGCCAGGGACCTGATCAAGCAAACTGAAATCGCCATCGCTGGCGAGGAAGTCGTGCATACAGTCCTTCGCCTTGCGCAGGCTCTTGAGACTCTCCTCAACAACGGTCTCTGCCGCTGCATTGGCATGCACACCCACACTGTCCTGGCCCCGAGAAGTCACACTCTCCAGGAGGCTATCGAGTTCCGCCTCGACATACAAAAGCGCTTCGGCGATCTTGAGTAACGCGTCTTCATCAATTTCGTTGTTGTCGCTGGCGCCGTCCGCCAACATACTGATTTGCTCCTGGACGATAATTCTCGGAGCTTCCAGGTTCAGCAAAACCAGGGTGCTCGCGATCTGGCTCAAGCTGGGTTGTAAGCCGCCCAGATCCAGGCTGCCCTTGACGTCATTACGTACGTAAAGGTCAATGGTGTCCTTGACTCGCTGCAACTCTTCGGTCAACGCAGACACCACCGATTCGATAGTTTGTTTGTCCGGCGCTGCGATCAGGGTGGCCGCGCTTGCTTTCGTACCAAGGTCGTATTGGTCGAGCTGGTAATCTTGTTTAATGGCGTCCACGCGCGGCATTCCGGCTGGACTCTTGGCCAGGTGATAGAGCAGGCCTTTGAGCATATTCTCGTCAGGCCGCGTATCAAGCCCGGTGGCACCGGCTTCGATAAGCGTCTTGATGGCAAGGTCGATGCGTCGTAACAAGTCAATAATTGCGCTTTCGAGTTCGATCGCGCCGTTAAGTAGCCCTTCAATAAACGCGGTACCCACTTCCCAGCCCTGATTGACTGGCGCGCCTTTACATAACTGCTGCAGCCGCGCGAGGGCATTGGAAACACGCCCCAGGTTTACCTGCACATCTTCATTGCGAATCAAGCCAACGAGTGCAAACTGGAAGATCTGGCGAATCTTTTTAAGGCTGGCGGAATCTTCCCGCTCAAAACGTTCCTGTACTTCACTACCGGCAGGCTCGCGCTGCGGACCCAGGTCGGGGGTGAAATAACTGAAGTCGGAAATGGCTTCGCGTCCCATCTGCTTGCGCAGTTGGTTTGCAGGACCAAGTAATAACAAGGGGCGCTCAACCGTTTCATGTTGCACCCGGGTCAAATACGGCGGCAAGTGAACCAGCGCCTGGACCAGCGCCTCATGGGCAGCACTGGCATCCTCGATTTCGCCTGCCGCCAACCCAGTCAACATTGCCTGGATTTCTTCGGTAAGCATTAAAGCACTCGCAAGCCCGGCCATCTGCAACGAGCCGTGCACCTGGTGGACAGCTTCCCCACACACCTGCAACTGATCCGTTGCGGACGTATCCGAAAGATAGGCCTCAAGGCTTTCCTGCGCCTTGGCCAAGGTATCTTCAATATCGCTATGAACCCAATCGAGGCTCATGAAATCATGGGACTCACCCATACTGACTCCAGCTTCTTCTTGGGGCCCACTAGTCACTAGAGGCCCTGATTAACGTGAATATTCCGCTGCTGTCCGACATCAAGTCGATGCGTCTATAGCTGGCTCTAAGCCGCGGAAATGTTCCTTTTATCATCCGAGTCACTGCTAACATCCTGCTCCCCGTCTGTCTCACCCTGTTCCACGTCCATTTCGAATGCGAAATCGTCGGGTGCCTTGGAATCATCAAGATCGACCGAAAAATCGGCTTTCGTTGAACCTGCACCCAGGCCATCAAGGTCACCAGCCGCTGCAACGATTTCTGCCAACTCGGCGTCGGTCTCGACGTCGTCACCGATATCAAACACGGATTCCTCCGCGGCTTCAGCGGTCGAGTCATCGAAACTTTCGCTGGACTCATCGCTGGCATCGACGGCTTCGTTCACCGCCGCAAAGCGAGGCACAAGGACATCATCATTGTCCGCCTCCATTGCTCTTACACTTTCAGGCAGGGTAAAGCCGGCAACTGAATTACGCATTTCCTGCGCCATGTCGGCCAGTTCACCAATCGATGTCGCCGTCGCCATTGTGCCGGAAGACGTCTGCGAAGTAATTTCCTGGATCACATTCATAGTCTGTGAAACGCGATTAGCAGATTCAGATTGCTGCTGACCGGCGAGGGAGATTTCCTGAATCAGTTTCGCCAGGTCGTTTGATACCTCTTCGATCTCTCCCAGCGCTACACCCGCGTCCTGGGCCAGGCGTGCTCCCTGGACCACCTCGGCAGTGGTGTGCTCCATCGAGATCACCGCTTCATTGGTATCAGCCTGAATGGTCTTAACCAGCACTTCAATCTGTTTGGTCGCCGCGCTGGAACGTTCCGCAAGTCGCTGTACTTCGTCCGCAACCACCGCAAAGCCCCGACCGGCATCACCTGCCATCGACGCCTGAATAGCGGCGTTGAGCGACAGAATGTTGGTTTGGTCGGCAATATCATCAATCAAGGATACGATGTCACCAATTTCCTGGGTGCTCTCACCCAGGCGTTTGATCTGCTTGGATGTTTTCTGAATCTGCTCACGGATTTTGTCCATACCGTGAATCGTGTTTTGCACCGCATCCGCACCCTTGTTCGCAATTACTACCGAACGCTCCGCCACTTTAGCGGACTCGTCGGCGTCGCCGGATACCTTGCCCATCGTGTTTGAAATGGTGTTGATCTCAGAGGTTGCATCGGTGATTTCGCGAGCCTGGTTGGCAGACGCCTCAGACAGGGCGGTTGCCGTCGACTGCGTTTCACGCGCCGCATCAGATACCAATACCGAGCTTTCATTAATCGACACAACCAGGTTGCGCAGTTGGTCGATCGCGAAGTTGATCGAATCCGCAATCGCTCCGGTAAAGTCCTCTGTGACCGTCGCGCTCGTGGTCAAGTCACCATCGGCGAGGTCGGCAATTTCATCCAGCAGTCGCAAAATTGCGGTCTCGTTACGTTCGTTGGTATCCGACTGCTTGAGCAAGTTCTTACGGGTGTCACGGAAGATAATGACGCCCAACAGGCCGATGATCGCGAGTGCCAGCACACCGCAGACGTAGCCCATGTACGGCGCGATCTGGCGTTGTTGCGGCAGCACCTGGAAGTGCTCAGTAAGCTGAGATGTCTGGGCCAGCAACTCGGTAGAATCGGTTGATATCTTGTCCGCGGCCTCACGCACCTGGAATAACTCGGGCGACGCCTGGATAATTTGGTCGGCACTGTTGCTTACCACCTGGAACGGCGCGCTGATGTTCTTGAGCAACTTCACTACCGCAGCATTGCGCACCGGGCTGATATTCAAACCGGCATCGCCTTCGAGCATACCCTGGTATACGCGGGTAATTTCTGCGGCATCGAGCTCAAACGCATCCGCTGCGAGAACGGCGTCTTCGCCACCCTCGAGGATCTTGTTGACGTTACTCAGGATGCGCTCCGCCAACCATGATTGGCGTTGTGCTGCCGCCACTTGACTAGCCGCAGCGCGGTTCGCTAACAAAATAGCGATGGCTTCATCATATTCCGCCTGTAATTGCGGAATAGACTGGCTGAGGGCGTCAGCAACTTGGTGCAGACTGAGCACCGCTTCCTGGCTATCCAGGATTTGCGTGGAGTCGACTTTTACGCGATTCCATATTTCCTGCACACCGCCCATATCGGTCTGGACCTGGGCCGGACTTGCTGGCAGCCGGGTACTAACATCACCGCTTTTCAGGTAGCCCCAACGACGCTCAAATTCAGCGGCGGATTCCTTAAGGACGGCAAAAGCTTCTACTTTACCTGCGGCCGCTTCGTTAGCATTTTTGGCAATCTCCTGCGACAGTACGCGCAGCTCACCCGCGTGGCGGATGTATTGTTTATCATATCCACCCTCAGTGCTGGTGATGACCAAAATTGTAATAAAGCCGGCGATTGCAAATACCAGGAGAACCATCAATCCGGGGATTGATTTGTTGCTGCCTACACCTGCATTCACGTTTTTCGTTTTCATCCTTTGCTCCCAAACATCACATCAGAAATTAATTTTTGATTGAATATAATATTAAACTGCTACCTGGAGAAACTCAGGCGACAGCACTAGACGCGTTAAGCTGAATATAGTCCAGGTTTGGCCATCTCGCTCATACCCGCCCTGAACAAAGGGCGCAAATTGCTTCGAAACCTGCACCGATGGTTTGAAAGCGTCCTGGGTAAAGGTTTGCATACCCAGCACTTCCGGGACCACAAAACCGCTATACAGATCACCTTGCCGGGATGCCAATACCCGCGACCGCTTGTTAGATGCAGTGGTTTTGCAATCAAAATACTGTTCCATATCAACAACCGACAACAGCCGGCCCCGCACATTGGCAATCCCGTTGACCCAGCTCTTGACGCCGGGCACCCGGGTCACCTCAGGTACGTAGAGAATTTCATCGATCTCAGCCATCGGCACGATAAACAGCTGACCCGCAAGGCGAAAGGCAATGCCTCGCCACTCGGCTTCGCCCTTTTTAGCATCGGGCAGGGTTACTGCCGCGCTGCCGATAGACTCCGAAATCTGTTCAAGTAATCCGAACGGACTTGTGCTTGCCGTCATAGCTGCCTCTATTTGTTCCGGTGTTGGTGAAACGTTAAGCGGTTAGGACTGTGTCGATGGTCGACAACAGCACCGGCTCTTCGACCGGCTTGACCAAATAGCCCTTGGCACCCTGACGTGCGCCCCAGACCCGGTCGGTTTCCTGGTTCTTGGTGGTAACGATTATCACGGGTATATGTGACGTCTCATTCGCTTTACTCAGTTGGCGCGTAGCCTGAAAGCCGTTGAGTCCGGGCATGACAATATCCATGAGTACGACGTCCGGCTGCTCCTGTTTGGCAATTGCAATACCATCGGCGCCATTCTCTGCTGTTAACACCTCATGGCCATTTTGACGCAGCATGGAGGCAAACGCGTAGGTTTCGGTAGGAGAATCGTCAATTATCAGTACTCTTGTCATATTGCTACCCAATCGATGGTCTTTAATTATTAGTTTGCAACGCTGTGCAGCTGTCCCAGGCCTGATGCTTCTTCAGGGACCGCCGTTTGCTGACGAATGGCGCCCAACAATTCCTCTTTGCTAAATGGCTTGGTCAGGTATTGGTCAGAACCGACAATACGGCCCTTGGCCCGATCGAATAACCCGTCCTTGCTCGACAGCATGACGACCGGCGTGTGCTTGAATTGCTGGTTGTTTTTTATCAGCGCACAGGCCTGGTAACCATCCAGGCGTGGCATCATGATATCTACGAAGATAAGGTCGGGACGGTTATCGACAATCTTTGCCAAGGCATCGAACCCATCCACGGCAGTTATTACGTTACATCCCACCTTTTTGAGCAGCGTCTCTGCTGTTCGCCGAATGGTTTTGCTGTCATCAACAACCATTACGGTCAGTCCTTCAAAAGCGTCTGTCATGCACTAAACCTCTGGCAAATATTTGCGTTACATAATAAAGATAGTAGAAACTGGTTAAAGCGAAAGGTTTTACCCCGTAAATTCAGGCTTCAGCGCCCAAATCACCCACCCTTCAAGCGTAATCCAATTTCCACCAAGTTCAAGTTAACAATCAACTCGGAGTCTGTCGGACTTGAGCGCTCATAGCGAGGGAAAGAGCCGATCGAGTCATTTTTTGTCCACATTTGAGAATAGTAGTTCTATTTGACGAAAAATTGGGCAGAAAATGGCCAACTCGGGATTTTCCGCAGCAGAGTAGTCTTAACTCCGACAGGCTGCTGGGCTGAAGATACAATTTTACGCCAATTTTTGGCTTAACATTCATTCGTATGCAGTAACACTATAGAATTGCGGTCAGAGTACTTAAATCGTTAAAGGACAGGCCCCTCATATGACAATCAAACTCGGCGTGGTTATGGACCCCATAGATGCCATCAACTACAAGAAGGACAGCACTCTTGCCATGCTGCTCGCGGCACAAACGCGCGGCTGGGAATTACACTATATGGAGCAAAGCGATCTGTATCTGCATAACGGCGACGCAATGGCCCGCATGGCTAACCTGCGGGTGTTTGCAGACCCGTGTCATTGGTATGAACTGGGGCCCCGGCAGGACGCGTCACTGGCGGAGCTCGATGTTATCCTGATGCGCAAGGATCCACCCTTCGATAACGAGTATCTGTATTCGACCTATATCCTGGAGGATGCCGAGCTGAATGGCACGCTGGTCGTTAACCGGCCCCAAAGCCTGCGTAACTTCAACGAAAAACTGTTTGCCACCCAGTTTCCGCAATGTTGCCCGCCGCTGATAGTGAGCCGGGATATGGCGCGACTGCGGGCATTCAAGGATGAGCACGGAGATGTGGTGTTCAAGCCACTGGATGGCATGGGCGGAGTGTCGGTATTTCGTGTACGCCAGGACGACCCCAACGTTGGTGTTATCCTGGAAACACTCACCGAGCTGGGCACCCGGCAGATCATGGGCCAGAAGTTCATTCCCGAAATCAGCAATGGTGATAAGCGCATACTGATGATCGATGGCGAACCGGTTCCCTACGCATTGGCCCGGGTTCCCGCAGTCGGCGAAACCCGCGGCAACCTGGCAGCCGGTGGCACCGGCATTGGCCAGGAATTAACTGAACGCGATCGCTGGATTTGTGACCAAGTCGCACCTAAACTCAAAGCATCGGGTCTGCTGTTTGTCGGCCTTGACGTCATTGGCGACTTTTTGACCGAGATTAATGTCACCAGTCCAACCTGTATTCGAGAGCTTGATAACGAATATTCACTGAATATCGGCGACCAGCTAATGGCCTGTATCGAAACCAGGCTAAACAGCACTAACCGATCCTCCGGGTAACGCGGCAGGGACCAACAGCGGTAACGAGCAATGCAACAAACTGCGCCTGACATCAACAGCAGCGACCGTCTCTGCTTTACGGTCTTCGTCGCTATCGCTGTGCATGCCGCACTGATTCTCGGTATCGGTTTCGAGATTCTCACCCAGGCCGATCAAAGCCCGGTTATTGAAGTCACCCTGGCGCACAACCCGAGTGAGAAAGCGCCAGAGGACGCTGACTTTATGGCCCAGGAAAACCAGCTCGGCGGTGGCGAGTTGGAAGAGAAGGCCCTGCCTACCATAACCCAGACAACCGAGTTCATTGAACAACACATCCAGGAAGTGTCGCCCGAAACGCCGCCCGAAGCGCAGCCGGATGCGCCGACCAGGCAAGTAGAGCAAGTCACGACCCTGAATGCGGAGCAGCAAGTCATCAGCCTGCAGCAGGATATCCCCCTGGAGGACAAGATGTTGCGAGTCGACCAGGAAATCTCGTTGCTGGAGCGCAGCCTGAACCTTGCGAGCCTGGATGCCAAACTGGATACCCACGAACAGTTCCAGACCAAGAAGACTCGCGTCCACCGGATAAGCTCCGTAGCGGCACTGAAGACCCTGGATGCATATTACGTCAAACAATGGATTACCAAGATCCACCGGGTCGGCAAACTGAACTACCCGGAAGAAGCCAGGCGCCGCAAGCTTTATGGCAGCCTGCGACTGGTGGTGACGCTGGTGCCCAATGGCAGCGTAAGGGATATACAGGTGCTGCGCTCCTCCGGCCACAAAATCCTCGATGATGCGGCGATCCGAATAGTGCGGCTCGCCGAGCCATTCGCGCCATTTCCGGAACATCTCCGCAAGGAGTATGACCAGCTGGAGATAACCCGTACCTGGCAGTTTAGCAAAGACGGCCATAGTCCGGTTCTGTAGGGAGCCCCTGGCTCTCATACAACCTGAATTCGATTCTTGATAACGAGCGGCAACGCCCTCATAGTAAAGGTTATGAACAGCGCGAATTTCTCGGAATCATTGAAAGACCACTTTTTGATCGCGATGCCGCATATGCAGGGCTCGGGGTTCGCCCACACGGTCACTTATATGTGTGAGCATGACGAGCAGGGCGCGATGGGCCTCGTTATCAATCGTCCCACCGGAATTGCGCTGGGAGAAATCCTTGAGCGACTCAATATACCGACACATTCCGATGGCCTTAAACTGGCCCCGATATATGCAGGCGGACCGGTACAGCCCGATCACGGGTTTATCCTGCACAGTGGCAGCCGCAGCTGGGACTCAACTTTACCGTTGACCGACCGTATCAGTCTCACCACCTCCAAGGACATTCTCGCCGCCATCGCCGATGATGACGGCCCCGAGGATTGCCTGGTAGCGCTGGGGTATGCGGGTTGGGGCGCTGGCCAACTGGAGCAGGAGCTGGCAGACAATAGCTGGATTAATGCCCCGGCGGACCCGGACATCATATTTAATGTGCCCTGCGAAGAGCGTCTGGATGCAGCGGCCGCGCTGCTCGGTGTAGATCTAAGCCGTATCGGCCCCGGTGCCGGGCACGCCTGACGAAGCAACCTCCAGCCTTATGACAACTTCAGGACAACTGGCAAGCAAGCGCTTTTTGGCGTTCGACTTCGGTACTAAATGTATCGGCGTCGCGGTGGGTCAGGCACTGACCGGAACCGCGACCCCGCTGGACGCACTGAAGGCGCGCGACGGCATACCCAATTGGGATGATATAGCGGGATTAATCAAAACCTGGCAACCCGATGGATTCGTGGTCGGCATACCCCTGACCATGGAAGGGGTTGAGGGTGAAATGGCGCTGCGCGCGCGCAAATTTTCCAACCGGCTAAACGGGCGGTTTCACAAACCCAGCTTTGAGATGGACGAGCGCCTGTCCTCCTGCGAAGCCGAATCACAGGCCGGCGCATCAGGACGTTCGACCAAAACATCGATCAGTATCGATAGTATTGCCGCCGGCTTGATATTGGAGAGCTGGTTCCGCCAGGCACAGCCCGCCGCTGACACATTTTCACAGGAGCAGATTTAATGCAGACCAATGCGCAATCGCTATTGGACCAGATTACCCGGCAGCTCGAAACACGCTGCAACGAACGTAACATCGCTGACCCGTTAATAATCGGCATTCATACCGGAGGAGTCTGGGTAGCGGAACGCATTCATGAACGCCTGGCCGCCACGAAGTTGGTGCAGGATCCTCTTGGCACGCTGGATATCTCCTTTTATCGCGATGACTTCACCCGGATCGGCCTGAACCCAAAGGTTAAACCCTCAAATTTACCGGTCATGACGGAAGGCCGGCACGTGATCCTGGTTGACGATGTGTTGATGAGCGGGCGCACTATTCGCGCAGCGCTCAATGTATTGTTCGAGTTCGGCAGACCCGCGAGCGTCACTTTAGTGGTGCTGGTCGACCTGAATGCCAATGAACTGCCTATCAAGGCGGACATTGCCGGGCAAACCCTCAACCTGCCGGCCAACCAGCGTATCAAGCTCAGCGGCCCCGACAACCTGGCGTTAAGCATTAAAACGCTCGAGCCCGAAGCGGGTACCGTTTAAGCTAATTGCGCGCTGTTTGAAATAAATCACTTAAACAGATTTCACACCTGACCGATTTTCGCTAAACTTGCGCACCTATGAGGCCTGTCGCCGAATCACCGCAAATTCAAATCTCCGATTCCGGACAGCTACGCCATTTCCTCACCATTGGGGGGCTCTCCCGGTCCCTGTTACTAGAGATCCTTGATACCGCCGACTCCTTCATCAGCATGGAGCAGCAATCGGTGAAGAAAGTCCCCCTGTTGCGCGGCAAAACCGTGGTCAATTTGTTCTTCGAGCCCTCCACCCGCACCCGCACCACATTTGAGCTGGCGGCCAAGCGCCTCTCCGCTGACGTTATCAACCTGAACATCAACACGTCGGCCACCACCAAGGGCGAAACCCTGCTCGACACCCTGAAAAACCTGGAGGCCATGGCCAGCGACATGTTTGTGGTGCGCCATGCCGACAGTGGCGCTGCGCATTTTATCGCCGAAAAGGTCACCCCCAACGTCGCTATTATTAATGCCGGTGACGGACGCCATGCCCACCCCACGCAGGCAATGCTGGATATGTTTGCGATTCGTCACCACAAGGGCGACTTCGAACAGCTCAGTGTGGCCATCGTCGGCGACATATTGCACTCCCGGGTAGCCCGCTCCCAGATCCAGGCATTGACCACCCTCGGGGTTCCGGACATTCGAGTCATCGCACCTAACACACTACTACCCACCGATGTCGAGTCGCTGGGCGTCAAAGTGTATAACCGCGCCATCGACGGGCTGAGTGATGTCGATGTGGTGATCATGCTGCGGCTGCAGAACGAACGCATGCAGAGTGCGCTACTACCTAGCGAACGCGAATACTACAAGCTCTACGGCCTGACCCAGGAGAAACTGAAGCGCGCCAGGCCTGATGCGATTGTCATGCACCCGGGGCCCATCAACCGAGGCGTTGAAATAGAATCGGGGGTCGCAGACGGTCCCCAATCGGTGATCCTCAACCAGGTCGGCTACGGAATCGCCGTGCGCATGGCGGTCATGTCGATGGCCATGAGTGGCCAGACCACGCAAAACCAGAACCTGAGCGTCACCGACCCGGACCTGGATTCACTCACGACCCGGCCCTGGCAGGAATAGCGCGCATCATGAGCATCCTTATCAGCGGCGGACGCATCCTCGACCCGGCAAACCAGGTCGATCAAATCGATGACCTTTACATCTCAGACGGCAAGGTAATGGCATTCGGGGCATCTGCCCGCAAGTTTACCCCCGAGACAACCATCGATGCCTCCGGGCTGGTCGTGGCACCGGGATTTATTGACCTCGGCACCCATATCCCCGAGCCCGGCTATGAGCACAAGGGCTCCATCGCAAGTGAAACCCATGCTGCGGCCGCGGGCGGCTATACCAGCCTGTGCTGTACTCCGGACACCGCGCCGATCATAGACAGCCCCTCGGTGGCAACACTCATCCAGGATCGCGCCCGCGAGCACGCTTATACCCACCTGTATCCGGTAGGCGCGCTGACCAAGGGCCTGGCTGGCTCCCAGCTCAGCGAGATGAGTACACTGAAGGATGCAGGCTGCGTCGCGGTCAGCAACTTACGCCGCCCGTTTGAGAATAACCGGATTCTGCTACGCTGCCTTGAGTACGCGGCGAGTCTAGACATGCTGGTGCTGTTCAGCCCTTGCGATAGTGCGCTGGAAGAAGGCGGCTGTGCTCACCAGGGCAGTTATGCCACGCGACTCGGCTTACCCGGCATTCCCTCCAGCGCTGAAACTGTAGCGCTGGCGCGAGACCTGCTACTGGTAGAACAAACCGGTGTGCGCGCGCATTTTGGCCCATTATCGACCGTCCGATCGGTAGAGCTCATTGCCGAGGCACAGACCCGGGGCTTAAGCGTTACGGCAGATGTGAGTATTTATCATTTGCTCGAGACTGAGGCCGCGATCCAGGATTTTAATAGCCTCTACCATATTCAGCCACCGCTGCGCACCGCCGAAGATCGCACCGCACTGCAACAGGGGCTGCGGGACGGCGTCTTGAGCGCAATCCGCTCAGACCACCATCCCCACGAAACGGCCGCCAAAATGGCCCCGTTTGCCGCCACTGCGGCGGGCATCTCAACATTGGAAACCGTGCTGCCGCAGGCGCTGCAACTGGTTGAGCAAAATGTATTGGGGTTGGGGGAATTGATCGACCGGCTGACCCATGGTCCGGCCAGCATCATTGGCTTAACGGCCGGCACGCTTGGCATCGGGCAGGCTGCAGATATTTGTATCTTTGCCCCGCAGGAAAGCTGGCAGCTTAGGTTGGATTCATTGATTTCCAGCGGACAAAATACGCCGTTGCTCAACACCGAGCTCAGTGGCCGGGTCCGTTATACCTATACCGGCGGCACACGCACCTACCAATCGCAGCGTTTGTAAAAAGCCATCAGCTGCTATAAAGAGCCTTCAGCTACTCGATACAACGCCTTCAACGGTAAAACAAAAACCCCCGGCTTTTAAAAAAAGCCTTCAGCACAAACTTATTTTATGCCTCAGCGCCGGAATGGCGAATCGGTGGTTGATTCCAGCGAAAGCTTACCTGCCGCCGCCATCTGGTCTTCGATATAGGTGTCCGAATCCAGTTTGATCATGAGGCGCAGGTCGTTCATGGAGTCGGCATGGACTAACGCCGCATCGTAGCTGATATCACCAGCCTTGTAGGCCTTGAATAGAGCCTGGTCAAAGGTATGCATGCCGAGTTCAGTGGAACGTACCATAATATCCTTCAACAAATGCACCTCACCCTTGCGGATGTGGTCCGACATGATGGGTGTATTAATCAGCACCTCGGTGACGACGGTCCTGCCGCTGCCGTCAGCTGAGGGAATCAGCTGCTGCGCAACGATTGCCCTGAGGTTAAGGGACAGATCCATCCACACCTGGGAGTGACGATCGGCGGGGAAAAAGTTCATGATACGGCCAAAGGCCTGGTTTGCATTGTTCGCATGCAAAGTCGCCAGGCACAGGTGACCGGTGTCGGCGAACACGATCGAGTGCTCCATGGTTTCGCGGGTTCGAACCTCACCCACCATGATCACGTCTGGCGCCTGCCGCAGCGTATTGCGCAATGCTACTTCAAAGGATTCGGTATCAATGCCCACCTCGCGCTGGGTGATGATACATTTATCGTGCTGGTGAATATATTCGATCGGATCTTCAATGCTGACGATATGGCCGTCGCTGTTCTTGTTGCGGTAACCGATCATCGACGCCAGGGAGGTCGACTTACCGGTGCTGGTTGCGCCTACAAACAGAATCAAACCACGCTTGGTCATGGCCAGCTCATTGATCACATCCGGCAAGCCAAGCTCACCTGCGGTGGGAATGTGCGTTTCGATGCGTCGCAGCACCATACCGACCAGGTTACGCTGGTAAAATGCGCTGACCCGAAACCGGCCAACGCCGCGAACGCTGATGGCGAAATTGCACTCGTGGCTCAACATAAACTCTTTACGCTGGGCTTCGTTCATCGCTCCCAGCACTATTTCACGGGCTTTTTCCGGACTCAGTGATTCAGGGGTGAGTTGCTTGATTACCCCATCCACTTTCATGCTCGGCGGCAAACCGGCAGTAATAAATAAATCCGACGACTTTTTATCAGCCATCAGCCTGAGCATCTTATCTAGGTCCACCGGGCTCTCCTTGGTTTAATGTGCGATCACTTAATAGTTATATAAAGCTATCAGGACTCACCGACTTTTCCCTGGCGACTTCCTTGGTAATCATACCTTTCTGAATTAAATCTTTCAGCGACTGGTCCAAGGTTACCATACCGTAGGACGCACCGGTCTGGATCGCAGAGTACATCTGCGCGACTTTGTCTTCCCGAATCAGGTTGCGAATCGCGGGCGTTGTAATCAGGATCTCATGGGCCGCACAGCGACCACCGCCCGTTTTCTTCAACAAGGTCTGGGATATTACGCCCTGCAGCGATTCCGACAACATGGAACGTACCATTGATTTTTCTTCCCCCGGAAACACGTCAATGATCCGGTCAATGGTTTTTGCGGCAGAGGTGGTGTGCAGCGTGCCGAATACCAGGTGACCAGTCTCGGCTGCCGTCAGCGCCAGGCGAATAGTTTCCAGGTCGCGCAGCTCACCAACCAGGATAACATCGGGATCTTCCCGCAACGCCGAGCGCAGGGCTTCATTAA
>CAXMOT010000039.1:0-11433 GCA_964195105.1 uncultured Gemmatimonadales bacterium
TTCACATATGTTTCGTTTGCTTTATCCTTAATTTGATAGGCAGGCAGGCGCTCGTACTTAAGGCCTAATCGATGCAATTGATTACTTTGGAACGCCATTCTTGTCGTAGCAGAATCTAAGTTTATAACCAAAACCTTCATATTTCCTCTTGAGCATAGGAAGAGCAATCGCCCTTTTCCTGGCCACTTTACCCTGACTAATCGAAGTACGGCCATCAACTATCGCGGTTGAGGCGGCTGCCAATTACTATAAACATGCTAATTGCTCGCACAATGATTATTAATTGCCCGCAATCATGGTGCCTTTTGCTAGTTAAGCGTTCCCAGCCCGCAAGATGCCCTACCCGCCCCATCCATGAGTAGCACCCTTCGTCACACTCCCTGTGTTTCTTAACCGAATAGTCTCGCTCGCGGCGGCGCTCTCGGTTCTGGCAATTGAATAGCGGAGGCTAATGCCCCGGATTTAGCATCTAGGTGATCCGGAATTTTCTTGATGACCCAAGGATCTTCGATGCCTGCGATAATCTTGGCCGCACCGCCTCATCGATTGCAGATCGTGATATCGATATTAAACACGCGTTTAAGCCGTTGCGCCCAGGTCATTTCCTTATGCTCACCCACTTCGTTCAAGTGGGACTGAAACTCGGGCCAATGGCGCTCGATAAGTTGGTAAAGCAGTGTTTGCTCTGGCTTGTGGCGAACATAGGCAAACACTTCACCACCAGACATCCTGTCCGGCCATGTGTGATTCATGAAACGCATCCTTGCGTTACTTCATTTTATTCAGCTTTTCAGGCTTTGTTCACAATAATAGGTGGGCTATGGCCCTTAGCCATGTTTATCCGCCGATAGTCGTCCGCTATAGAAGAAGTGGCTTTTCAGGCGGTAAAGATTCGCTTTGGGTTAATTACCATCCTTTTGCACTAGCAGTGCTCACTGTCCGCATCCAGGATGAAGCCAACAATGAACATTACGCCGCGAACTGTCCACGAGGGCTTATATTCTTCGCAATCTCAGATTCATCCCCAAATCCTTTGCAGCATTTTTTAAAACTTTATTATTTGAGCCTGGGTGTTTTATTTAAACTTTATTGCGTTTTATAAACTTTATTATGAAGAACCACCAGGTCATCACCAAAAGCGCGGGCTACTCAACCGTAACGGATTTGGCCAGGTTCCTCGGCTGGTCTACATCGGTGCCCTTGAGCACTGCGACATGGTAGGAAAGCAACTGCAGGGGAACCGTGTAGAGGATAGGCTCAAGAATATCGATTATCGCTGGCACCTGGATAATGCGGGTATTTTCATCAGCTACCAGCGCAGATTCAGCATCTGCAAACACATACAGAACCCCGCCGCGGGCCCGTACTTCCTGAAGATTGGATTTGAGCTTATCAAGCAGTTCGTTATTAGGCGCCACGGTAATCACCGGCATCTCGCGATCGACCAGCGCGAGGGGGCCATGCTTGAGTTCGCCGGCCGGATAGGCCTCGGCATGAATGTATGAGATTTCCTTGAGCTTGAGCGCGCCTTCCATTGCGATCGGATAGAGCGCCCCGCGACCCAGGAACAGCGAGTGATGCTTGTCTGCAAACTGCTCGGAAAGTGCCTTGATCTCGTCATCCAGCGCCAACGCCTGGCTCATTACATCGGGCAACCCCTTCAAAGCGTCGACAATTTCAGTTTCTCTTTGCTGCGTTAGTCCATTGCGACGCGCCAGCATCAATGTGATCACGAGCAGGGCAACCAGTTGGGTGGTGAACGCCTTGGTAGAGGCAACCCCGATTTCAGGTCCCGCCTGGGTAAGGAAAACCAGGTCGGATTCCCGCACAAGGGTGCTGGATGCCACATTACAGATTGCCAGGCTCGCCAAATAACCCGATTCCTTCGCCATGCGCAGCGCAGCCATGGTATCGGCCGTCTCGCCGGATTGAGAAATCGTCAGGAACAGTGTGTCCGGTAGCACGATGGTTTTACGGTAACGAAACTCGCTTGCGACCTCGACCCGGCACGGGATACCGGCCAGCTCCTCAATCCAGTACTTGGCCACCAGGCCCGCATGGTAACTGGTGCCGCAAGCGATTATCTGGACCGCTTTGACCCGATCAAGAATATCGGTTGCGGCGGCACCAAGCGACTGCTCCAGCACATGGGTATCGGTGATCCGCCCCTGCAGGGTCGCAGCAATAACCCCGGGTTGCTCAAAGATTTCCTTGAGCATGTAGTGGCGATACGCACCCTTGTCGGTAGCATCCACATGGTGGTCAAATTGGTGCACGTCCCGTTGCGCCGTTTCGCCGTTACGATCAACTACCTTAATACGAGAGCGACTGATTTCAGCGAAATCACCTTCCTCGAGAAACATAAACCGGTCGGTTACCTGCAGCAGCGCCAACTGGTCCGAGGCAATAAAGTTCTCTCCGATACCGGCGCCAATCACCAGCGGGCTGCCGCTGCGCGCGGCAATTATTCGGTCCGGGCTGTTGCTATCCAGTACGCCCAGCGCAAACGCGCCGTCAAAACGGCCAACCGCCATCCGTACCGCCTCGAGCAAATCGTTTGCTTCTGCAAGATAATGCTCAACCAGGTGAGCTATAACCTCGGTGTCGGTCGCGGAGGTAAACTCGTAACCGAGACCCTGCAGTTCCTCGCGCAATTCGTCGTGATTTTCAATAATACCATTGTGTACTACTGCGATATGGTCTTTGGACAGGTGCGGGTGGGCGTTACGTTCACTCGGCTCGCCATGGGTGGCCCAGCGCGTATGGGCAATGCCAACGTTCCCCACAAAATTCACTTCATCAATAGCATCCGCCAACTCCTGGACTTTTCCCTTGCGGCGCAGGCGCTCGATATGCGTATTGTTTGGCGCTACGACCGCCATACCGGCTGAATCATAACCACGGTACTCGAGGCGTTTTAAACCCTCCAGTAGAATCCCCGTTGCGTTCCGAGATGCGACCGCACCCACTATTCCACACATATGCTATTAACCTGTTGTCTGTATTTTGAAGACTATTTCTTGGTGGGGCGCTGCCAATCCCTGATCACCCGGGTACGGCCACGCTCCACGGTCAAGGCCTTAGCCTCAGCATCGTTCGACAAAGTTGAGCCCGCACCAATCGTTGCGCCTTCGCTAATACTAATGGGCGCCACCAGGGCGGTATTGGAGCCGACGAAAACATTGTCGCCTATCCGGGTAAGGTGCTTGTTGGCGCCATCGTAGTTGCAGGTAATGGTACCCGCGCCGACATTCACATCTCGACCCAACTCTGCATCACCCACATAGCTCAGGTGGTTCACCTTGCTGCCCTGGCCGATGTGTGCCTTTTTGATTTCCACAAAATTACCTATCTTGGCCCTGGCTTCGAGGTGCGTGCCGGGGCGCAGGCGCGCGAAAGGCCCAACCTCACAGTTCTCACCAACGACAGAGTCATCGATGATGCTGTTCGCCTGAATATTTGCACCATCGGCGATACTCGAATTCCTGAGTACGACGTTGGCCCCGATGGTGACATTATCGCCAATGGAGACCTCGCCTTCGACCAGCAAATTAATGTCGAGGAATACATCCTGGCCACATTTGAAATGACCACGTACATCGATGCGGGCAGGGTCAGCCAGGGTCGCGCCACCGGCCATCAGCTGCTGCGCTAACTGCAGCTGGTACCAGCGTTCAAGTTGCGCCAGTTGGGCACGACTGTTGATGCCCTGGACTTCTTCCATGTTGGCCGCGGGCAGCGCTTCGACACCCGTACCATCTTCCACTGCCATGGCAATCGTATCAGTCAGGTAGTATTCGCCCTGGGCATTGCTCGAGGATAGCTTTGGCAACCACTCGGCCAGCTTATCGGCCGGTGCGGCAAGAATGCCGGTATTAATTTCCTGGATGCAGCGCTGGGCTTCGTTCGCATCCTTCTCCTCGACGATCTTCCGCACCTGTCCGGATTCATCACGCTCGATACGTCCATATCCGGCTGGATCCGCCAACACCGTCGTCAACAATGCCAGGGTCTGGTCGTGGTCGGGGCCGAGTAACTGTAGCAATGTCGCGGTAGAGGTCAGGGGAACATCGCCGTACAACACCAGCGCGCGACTTTGCGGGTCGAGCGACGGCAGCACCTGGGCAACGGCATGCCCGGTGCCCAACTGCTCTTCCTGTAATACCCAATTTACGCCTTCATAGTGCGCCAGTTGTTCCTGCACCTGCTCACTGCCGTGACCGATCACCACATGCACCGCGACGGGGTCGAGCATCCGGGCCGTTTCGATGACATGGGCCAGCAAGGGCTTGCCGCCCAGGGGATGCAGTACCTTTGGCATGGCTGACTTCATACGCGTGCCCTGTCCGGCAGCGAGGATAACGACTTCTAGTTTCATTAAAACCCTAATTTCTTCAGGAGGTTAATTGAAATAACTTTCGTATGGTAAATTATAGTTCAAATCCGCAATAAAAAAGGCAGCCAAGGCTGCCTTTTTAACTATTTCACACTGTGGCTTTTATTGCCACTGGTGTTGCATCACTAGCGCTTCTATCCGCCCAGCTTCTTGCGAATCTGGGACAGCGTACGCAGCTTCGCAACCGCTTCTGCCAACTGTGCTGCCGCCATTGCCTGATCCAGGTCGGCGCTCTGATCCTGCATCGCCTGTTCAGCCTGTTTCTTGGCCTCGAGCGCAGCAGCCTCACTGACGTCCTTGGCACGCAGAGCAGAATCGGCCAGGATGGTTATCAAATGCGGCTGGACTTCGAGAAAGCCACCGGAAGCATAAAATATCTCTTCTTCACCACCGCCCTGGACCAGCCGCACCGGGCCGGGACTCAGTTCAGTAAGCAGCGGTGCATGCCCCGGCGCAATACCAAGATCACCTAACCGACCCGTGGCGATGACCATTTCCACCAATCCGGAAAAGATCTTTTCTTCCGCGCTGACGATGTCGCAATGTACTGTCATAGCCATAATCTAAAACCCCTTATTCCCGGCTGCTACTGTTTCGCCGCCTTCTCGATGGCTTCGTCGATCGTACCCACCATGTAGAACGCCTGCTCCGGCAAGTGATCGTATTCGCCATCCAGAATGCCCTTGAAGCCACGGATGGTTTCCTTCAACGACACGTACTTTCCGGGTGACCCGGTAAAGATCTCCGCGACGTGGAAGGGCTGCGATAAGAAGCGTTCGATCTTACGTGCACGAGATACGGTTTGCTTATCTTCCTCAGACAGTTCGTCCATACCAAGAATAGCAATGATGTCTTTCAGCTCCTTGTAACGCTGCAGTACTGTCTGGACACCACGTGCCACGTCATAATGATCCTGGCCGATGATCAGCGGATCCAGCTGGCGTGAAGTGGAATCGAGGGGATCCACCGCCGGGTAAATACCCTTGGCGGCGATGTCGCGCGACAGCACCACTGTTGAATCAAGGTGAGCGAAGGTGGTAGCGGGGGAGGGGTCAGTCAAGTCATCCGCCGGTACATAAACCGCCTGGATAGAGGTGATCGATCCGGTCTTGGTGGAGGTAATACGCTCCTGCAAAACACCCATTTCCTCGGCCAGCGTTGGCTGGTAACCCACCGCCGACGGCATCCGACCCAGCAGCGCCGACACTTCGGTGCCCGCCAGGGTGTAACGATAGATGTTATCGACGAACAACAATACGTCGCGCCCGTCATCACGGAATTTTTCCGCCATGGTAAGACCGGACAGGCCTACACGCAAACGGTTTCCGGGGGGCTCATTCATCTGCCCGTAGACCATCGCCACCTTGGAGTTGGCGAAGTTTTCGGTATCGATTACATTAGATTCCTGCATCTCATGATAGAAGTCATTCCCTTCCCGGGTACGCTCACCCACGCCGGCAAACACAGACAAACCACTGTGCTCTTTAGCGATGTTGTTAATCAGCTCCATCATGTTCACGGTTTTACCCACACCGGCGCCGCCGAACAGCCCGACTTTACCACCCTTGGCAAACGGGCAAACCAGGTCGATGACCTTAATACCGGTTTCGAGGAGCTCCTCGGATGCGGCAAGTTCTTCGTATGCCGGGGCATCTCGGTGAATCGGCATACGCACCTGTTCACCGATCGGACCGCACTCATCGATCGGGTTACCCAGTACATCCATGATGCGACCCAGCGTTTCAATACCCACAGGGACCGAAATAGGCTCCGCGGTGTTCTCTACGGCCAGCCCGCGACGCACTCCCTCCGAGGAGCCCATGGCGATAGTCCTTACAACACCGTCGCCCAGCTGCTGCTGGACTTCAAGTGTTAAGCCCTTTTCTGTGACCATTAAAGCGTCGTAAACCTTGGGCAATTGCTCCCGTGGAAACTCCACATCGATAACCGCGCCAATGATCTGTACGATACGTCCGCTACTCATTTCAGGATCCTCTATGCTAATAACTCTAAATTAACTAACTCTTTATACCGCTGCCGCGCCGCTGACGATTTCCGACAATTCTTGCGTAATCGAGGCCTGGCGGGCCTTGTTATAGACCAACTGTAGACCATCGATCAGATCGCCCGCGTTATCGGTCGCACTCTTCATCGCGATCATCCGCGCAGCTTGCTCACAGGCGTTGTTCTCCACCATGCCCTGGTAAACCTGGGACTCCAGGTAGCGGGCCAACAAGCCGTCCAGCAGCGAAGCATCGTCCGGCTCATAGATATAATCCCACTGGTGCGTGAGGGCCTCGTCTTCGCCGACCGGTAGTGGCAGCAACTGCTGTACCTGGGGGGCTTGCGTCATGGTATTCACGAAAGTGTTGTACACCACAAACACCCGATCCAGGCGTCCTTCGTCGAATGCGTCAAGCATGACCTTCACCGCACCGATCACGTCGGCAGAGCTGAACTGGTCGCCGAGATGGGTTTTTGCCGCCACCACGTTACCGCCGACGCTCTTGAAAAAGGCCCCTGCCTTCGCACCGATCAAACACAAATCGACTTCGATGTCCTGCTTTTCCCAGTCGATCATCGAGCGCAGTGCCGTCTTGAACAGGTTGATATTCAAGCCGCCGCATAAACCCCGGTCGGTAGAAATCACAATCAGCCCAACGCGCTTCATTTCGCGCTCGGTCATGTATTCATGACGAAATTCCGACGTGGCGTTGGCCAGGTGGCTAATGACCTCGCGAATACGCTCCGCGTAGGGCCGCCCGAGAGTCATTTTTTCCTGGGCCTTGCGCATCTTGCTCGCCGCCACCAGTTCCATCGCACTGGTAATCTTCTGGGTGCTCTTGATGCTTGTAATCTGGGTACGAATTTCTTTACCGGCTGCCATACGCTATCTCGACTGCAAGGTTAGTGGGAATACGCGATTTTCCATTAGCTGGGAATTCCGTACTACCAGGTCTGCGTTGATTTGAACGCCTCAAGGCAGGCTTTAAACTGGCCCTCGATCTCAGCGTTCCAGTCTCCGGACGCCGCAACATCGCTCATTAGCTGACCATATTCGCCGTGCGCGTAGGACAGCAGGGCTGCCTCGAAGTCGCCAATCTTGTTGACTTCAATATCTTTAAGGAGTCCTTCGTTGGAAGCGTAAATAAGCAGACCCATTTCCGCAATTGTCTGCGGCGAATACTGCTTCTGCTTCATCAACTCCGTTACCCGCTCACCATGGTCGAGCTGGTTCTTGGTTGCCTCATCGAGGTCAGACGCAAACTGTGAAAACGCCGCCAGTTCACGGTACTGGGCCAGCGAGGTACGTATCCCGCCGGACAGTTTCTTCATAATCTTGGTCTGGGCTGCGCCACCCACCCGTGATACCGAGATACCTGCGTTCATCGCGGGACGCAGACCCGAGTTAAACATGTCGGACTCGAGGAAGATCTGGCCGTCGGTAATGGAGATCACGTTAGTCGGTACGAACGCGGATACGTCACCCGCCTGGGTTTCAATGACCGGCAATGCGGTTAATGATCCGGTCTTACCCTTAACTTCACCCTTGGTAAACTCTTCGACATACGCTTCGTTGACTCGCGCAGCGCGTTCCAGCAAGCGGGAGTGGAGATAGAACACGTCGCCGGGGTATGCTTCACGTCCGGGGGGACGGCGCAACAACAAGGATATTTGACGGTAGGCCCATGCCTGCTTGGTCAAATCATCATAGATGATCAACGCGTCCTGGCCACGGTCACGGTAGTATTCACCCATGGTGCAACCGGCAAACGGTGCCAGGTACTGCATGGATGCCGGGTCAGAAGCGTTGGCGGCGATGACGATCGTATGATCCATCGCACCGTGCTCTTCAAGCTTACGCACGACCGCTGCAACAGATGACGCCTTCTGGCCAATCGCGACATAGATGCATTTAATGCCGGTATTTTTCTGGTTGATAATAGCGTCGATCGCGATCGCGGATTTGCCGATCTGGCGGTCACCAATAATCAGCTCGCGCTGGCCGCGTCCGATCGGCACCATCGAGTCGATCACCTTCAGACCAATTTGCACCGGCTGGTCAACCGATTTACGTGCAATTACGCCCGGTGCCACTTTTTCCAGTGCATCGGTGGGTGCGCCTTCAATTGCACCACGACCATCAATTGGAACACCTAGCGCGTTCAACACACGGCCTTCCAGCAGCGGTCCAACGGGGACTTCCAGAATACGACCGGTACAGCGACAGGTCTGGCCTTCGCTCAAGCTCTTGTAGTCACCCAGTACTATCGCGCCGACTGAGTCACGCTCAAGGTTGAGCGCCATACCATAAATGCCGCCGGGAAATTCTATCATCTCCCCGTACATCACATCGGCCAGGCCATGGATACGGATAACACCGTCGGATACGGTTACGATCGTACCTTCGTTACGAGCTTCAGATGAAATATCGGTGCTCGCGATACGCTGCTTGATAATCTCACTGATCTCTGCTGGATTCAGTTGTTGCATGCTTTGCCTCTTAACTATCTATGAATTCTGTTTAGTCGTTACGACAGGACTGCTTCGGCAACCTGTGCAAGCCGGCCGCGAACGGAGCCGTCTATCACAACATCGCCGGCACGAATAACCACGCCACCAATCAGGCTCTTGTCGACCTGGGAATGGATGCTGATATCCTTATTCCATTTGCTGCGCAGGCTGGCGGCAAGTTTCGCTTCCTGTTCGGAAGACAATTCGAAAGCACTGGTCACCTCAACGTCAATCGCTGCTTCCCGCTCTGCCTTGAATACCTCGAAGGCTTCTGCGATAGCAGGTAATGCGCCCAGGCGCTTGTGTTCGGCCAACGTGCCGATCAGGTTGCCCGCCGCATCGGTAAAACTCTTGCCGGCCGCTGCAACAAACACCGCAACTTTTTGCTCCGCGTCCAGGGCAGGGCTCTCGATAACAGTGCACATGTCCTCGTTGACAGCCAACGCCGCAGCCATAGCCAACAGGTCGGACCACTGCTGGAGCTGGCCGGTCTCGTCAGCGTACTCGAATGCTGCCTTGGCGTAGGGACGCGCTATTGTGCTGAGTTCTGCCATTGCCTTGTCCTATAGTTCGGTCGCGAGCTTGTCCAGCATGGCCGCATGCACTTTGGCATCGACGCTGGCATCAAGAATCTTCTCCGCGCCTGCGACCACAACCTGGGCAACACGCCCACGCAGCTCTTCGCGAGCACGATTAAATTCCTGCTCAATCTCGGCTTCCGCGGCCTTGAGAATACGGGCACCTTCTTCGCGTGCCTGCTCCTTCGCCTCGTCGACCAACTGCGCACCGCGCTTGTTAGCTTGCTCGATAATGTCAGCGGCCTGTTGCTTGGCTTCCTTGAGTTGCTCGGTTGCCCGCTCCTGTGCCAGCTCGAGATCTTGCCCGGCCCGCTCTGCAGCATTCAGTCCGTCCGCAATTTTCTTCCTGCGTTCGGCCAGTGCACCAGTTATAGGCGGCCAAATAAATTTCATGCAGAACCAGACGAAGATCACAAAGGTCAGCATCTGGCCGATCATGGTTGCGTTAATATTCACGCGCTACCTCGTTTGTTGCTAGGAAATAAGAATTGGCGTTAAACCACAGCGAACAGGATATACAGCGCGATGCCAACACCGATCATGGGAACGGCGTCAACCAGGCCCATAACGATGAACAGCTGGGTACGCAGCATGGGGATCATTTCCGGCTGGCGCGCTGCACCTTCAAGAAATTTACCACCCAATACGCCAATACCGACCGCTGCTCCAAGGGCCGCAAGACCCATCAGGATGCCCCCAGCTAAGTATAAAATTGCAGATGCGATTTCCATTTTTACTCCAGTAGTTACAGTTGATTAAAAGATTAGTGAGATGACTCGTGCGCCATGCTCAGGTACACAATGGTCAAGACCATGAATATAAATGCCTGCAGGGTAATAATAAGAACGTGGAATACCGCCCAGCCCCATTGCAACAGTCCGCCACCCCAAAAACTCAGGCCACCGGCGACCAGCATTTCCAGCATCAATAACAGGCTCGCCTTACCCGTTGACAGCTTACCGACCAGGTTCAACCAGCAGGTACCCACGACGGCCGCCGATACCACCGCCCAATAGATGGGATTGATTTCATGGCCAAACGCGCTATTAAGCCCTCCGCCGAGAACCCCTGAGCCAACCACTCCAGTGAAGATCAGGGCGATCAAAATAAAGATCATCTCGCCCGCATAGAGGTTGCCGAACAAGCGCAGCCCCAGTGATACCGGCTTTGAGATGAGGTTAACCCCTTCCAGAAACAGGTTAAAAGGCAACATCCATTTACCAAACGGGTGCAGGGTCAATTCGCCCACGAAACCGCCGAGGCCCTTAACCTTGATGCTGTAGTAAATAATCAGTATGAACACACCCAGCGCCATGCCCAGCGTGGCGTTTGGATCGGTCGTAGGCACCACCTTTAAATAGGGAACCCCTAACAGCCCAAAGGTATGCGGAATCAGGTCGACCGGAAGCAAATCCATAAAATTCATCAGGAACACCCAGATGAAAATGGTCAGCGACAGCGGTGCAACGAGCGAGTTGCGGCTGTGGAAGATATCCTTAACGCTCTCATCAACAAATTCGATGATGGTTTCGATAAAGTTCTGTACGCCACCCGGAACACCGGCGGTCGCGCTCCGCGCTACCGCCCAAAACAGACCGCAAAATATAATTCCCAGTAACGAGGAGAATATCAGCGTATCCACGTGGAACGCCCAGAATCCCATTTCCGACGCTTCCTGGCTGCCATGGGCAATGCCCCAGCTGCCATCGGGATGCTGGCCGAAGGTCAGGTTGGTGAGGTGGTGTTTGATATAACCTTTGGTGGTTAGTGCTTCGCTACTCATAGATTAAACTTTTCCGCCTACAATCGCTGTTTTGTATATCAACACTTTCAATGACGCCCCAAAAATAACGGGGTCGCCCAGTAAACTAATTGTGCCGCCAGGTAGCCACCAAACAGTGGCAACGGCTGCCATGCCCGGGTCAGGCTGAACGCGACGACAAA
>CAXMOT010000040.1:0-14566 GCA_964195105.1 uncultured Gemmatimonadales bacterium
GTACGTTGTGCCTGGGTATCTGCGACAAGATCGTACCCGGCCTGCTGATCGGTGCATTATCCTTCGGCCATCTGCCGACTATTTTTGTCCCGGGTGGCCCAATGCCCAGTGGCATGGCGAATGATGAAAAACACCAAATTCGCCAGCTTTACGCCGAGGGAAAAGTGGGTCGTGACGAACTGCTGCGAGCCGAGTCTGAATCATACCACTCCCCGGGCACCTGCACCTTTTACGGTACGGCCAACTCCAACCAGATGTTGGTGGAGATTATGGGCCTGCATTTACCGGGTTCCTCCTTTGTGAATCCCAACACACCGTTACGGGATGCGCTCACTGACGCCGCCTCGCAACAGGTACTGAAACTGACCGCCCAGGGCGACGATTATCGTCCGCTGGGTCGTGCGGTGGATGAAAAGGCGATTGTTAACGGGATTGTCGGCCTGGTTTCAACCGGCGGCTCGACTAACCACACCATGCACCTGGTGGCGATCGCACGAGCGGCCGGTATCCAGATTAACTGGGACGATTTCTCCGAGTTATCTGATGCGGTGCCGCTGCTGACCCGTATCTATCCCAATGGGTCTGCTGACGTAAACCATTTCCAGGCAGCCGGTGGTATGGGCTTCCTGATGGCCACCTTGATGGATGCGGGTCTGTTGCACCGAGATATCCTGACCGTCGCGCCGACTCAAGGACTGGACTCGTATCGCCAGGAACCAATTCTTCGCGATGGCGAGTTATCGTGGCGCGATTGCCCGGCAGAATCACTGGATCCCGAGGTGCTGGCGCCAGCTTCTAAACCGTTTTCTGCCGATGGTGGCTTGAAAGTACTGGACGGCAACCTGGGTCGATCGATTATTAAAGTGTCTGCGGTTAAGCCGGAGCACCGCGTGGTGGAAGCGCCTGCACTGTTATTTAATCACCAGAATGACCTGGAAGCGGCTTTCAAATTGGGCAAGCTGCAGCAGGATTTTATCGCGGTAATTCGTTTCCAGGGCCCGCGCGCTAATGGCATGCCGGAACTGCACAAATTGACGCCCGTGCTGAGTTCCCTGCAGGCGAAGGGCTTCAAGGTCGCTATCGTTACTGATGGACGCATGTCCGGTGCCTCCGGCAAAGTGCCTGCAGCCATCCATATTACGCCCGAATGTCTCAATGGCGGCCCATTGGCCAAAGTCAGGGCAGGTGACATGATTCGCCTGGATGCCAATGCTGGCACGCTGAATGTGCTTGTTGATGAAGCAGAATTACTGAGTCGTATTGTTATCACGCCGGACCTTACGGGCAATGCTGATGGCATGGGTCGTGAGTTGTTTGGGGTGTTTCGGGCAAATGCCGGCAACGCGGAAGAAGGCGCCAGCTCAATCTAACCTGAGGGAGTTAAGACATTGGATAAAGAAAATCTATTTCCGTTTATTGTCGCTGATATCGGGGGCACTAACGCTCGCTTCGGATTGGCTACCGAGTTGGACGAAACGACCGGTCGCTTTTCCATTGAGCAGCAACATGTCTTCGAATGCGCGAGCCATTCGACCTTCCAGGATGTACTAGGCAGCTACATTGATAGCATTGAGGGTACGCGGCCGACAGCGGCGTGCATCGCGATTGCCGGCCCGGTTAGCGGTGACCGGATGAAAATGACCAATTTGAGTTGGGACTTTTCGATCGACGCGGTGCGCAAGCAGTTTGCTCTCGAGCGCCTGGAATTGATGAATGACTTCGGGGCGCAGGCTTACGCGACACTGTATATGCAGGACGCTGATTTGCCGATTATCTATCCGGGCAAACCCCTGGCCGGCGCGCCACGAGCGGTACTTGGGCCGGGCACCGGTTTGGGTGTCGCAGGACTGGTTCACTTTGGTGGTCGCTGGTATCCGTTGTGCGGTGAGGGTGGTCACACTACCTATGCCCCGACCAGCGAGAAGGAAGTCGAAATCAGGCGCGTTATTGAGCCGTCAAACAGGCATGTGTCGATTGAAAAATTTGTCTCGGGCCCCGGGTTATTGAGTATCTACAAGGCATTGACCGTGGTCAACGGAGTGCCCTGTGAAGACCTGACTCCTGGAGATGTATCACAGCGCGCGCTCAGCGGTGATTGCCCTACATGTGCAGAGGCGCTGCAATTCTTTTTGAAAATACTGGGCAGTGCTGCTGGCGACGTGGCTATGGTGCTGGGAGCGCTGGGCGGCGTGTATTTGGGGGGCGGCATCTTGCCGAAGGTCGAAAGCATGATCGGCGATAGCCTCTTGGTAGAAAGCTTTTTAGATAAGGGCCGAATGCGCGCCCTGTTGGAGAACGTGCCTGTTCACCTGATGAAGGGTGATAAGCCCGCGTTGGCTGGGGCGGCACATTGGTTATACGACTCACAAATAGCATGAGGATTTAATAAACGTGACTAGATCAATTTTGGACATCATGACCACATCGCCGGTAATTCCGGTGATTGTTATCACCCAACCTGAGCAGGCAGTGCCATTGGCACACGCGCTGGTGAAGGGTGGTTTAAAAGTACTGGAAGTTACTTTGCGTACCTCCCATGCGTTGGGTGCTATTCGCGCAATGGCCGATCAAGTGCCTGGGGCTATCGTAGGTGCCGGGACCGTTACGACGGTTGAGCAAATCGATGCGGTCATCGAGGCTGGCGGCGAGTTTATGGTGAGCCCGGGCAGTACGCCCAAATTAATCGAAGCAGCCCTCGAACGGCCCATCAAACTGTTGCCCGGTGTTGCAACGCCGAGCGAGGCGATGAGGCTGCTCGAATACGGTATTGAGCATATGAAGTTCTTCCCGGCCGAAGCGGCGGGTGGTCGTCCAATGCTGAAGTCGATTGGCGGTCCGCTGCCGCAGATCACGTTTTGTCCCACCGGGGGCATAACCCCGCAGTCTGCCGGTGACTACCTTGCGCTGCCCAATGTGGCGTGTGTTGGTGGATCCTGGATGCTGCCACAGAACCTGGTCGATGCCGGGGACTGGGATGCAATCGAAGCGATGGCACGCGAGGCAGCGGCACTGCGTCCGGCAGGTTAGTATCCTGGCGCGGAACTACGGCGTCTCTTTCGATCGTAAATTGGACAACACAATTGCAATGATGGCTACGTGTTAGATAGTCACATAACCCTAGGAAAATATTATGATTAGACGAACCAAGATAGTCGCGACCCTCGGGCCAGCTACTGACGACAGAGCGGTTCTTAAGGAACTGATAGCAGCCGGTGTAGATGTTGTGCGCCTCAACTTTTCCCACGGCGTGCCCGAAGACCACCAGAAACGCGCCACTATGGTCAGCGAACTGGCCGCCGAATGTGGTCGCACCGTAGCGATACTGGGAGACCTGCAAGGCCCGAAGATTCGTATTTCCAAATTCAAGGACGGCAAAATCAAATTGGCCGAGGGCGACCTGTTTGCCCTTGATGCTGATCTCGATACCAATGCCGGAGACCAGGACCAGGTTGGTATCGATTACAAGGAGTTGCCCCGGGATTGCAAGGTTGGCGATATGTTGTTGCTCGATGACGGGCGCGTTGTGTTCCGGGTGGAGTCGGTCGACGGCAACCGTATTCAATGTAAGGTCACGGTAGGTGGCCCGCTGTCCAATAACAAGGGTATTAACCGGCAGGGCGGAGGGCTATCGGCTCCCGCACTGACAGACAAGGATCGAGCCGACATCCTGACCGCAGCGAAGATTGGTGTGGACTATGTTGCGGTATCCTTTCCCCGCGAAGCGGCCGATATGGATTTGGCGCGCGGACTTCTGGAAGAAGCCGGTTGTTATGCGGGCCTCGTGGCCAAGATCGAACGCGCGGAAACGGTGCGAGATGCCGAGATTCTGGACGGGATTATCCTCGCTTCTGATGCTGTAATGGTAGCGCGGGGCGACCTGGGCGTAGAAATCGGTGATGCTGAACTGGTGGGTGTCCAGAAGAAGATCATTTCAAGGGCGCGACAACTCAACAGGGCCGTTATCACCGCTACACAGATGATGGAGTCAATGATTTCCAGTCCTATGCCCACCCGCGCGGAAGTAATGGACGTGGCCAATGCGGTACTGGATGGTACGGATGCAGTGATGTGTTCGGCTGAAACAGCTGCCGGTGATTATCCGATCAAGACCGTGGAAGCGATGGCGCGGGTCATATTGGGTGCCGAGCGAGAACGCAGCATTCAAAAATCCAGTCACCGGCTCAATGAAGCTTTTGCGGATATCGGCGAATCGATAGCGATGGCGACCATGTATACCGCTAATCACCTGGCCGGGATCAAGGCGATTATCAGCTTGACCGAATCGGGCAGCACGCCGCTGTTAATGTCGCGTATCAGTTCAGGTTTGCCGATCTGTGCTTTCTCGAGACACCCGACAACGCAGCGTAAACTGGCCTTGTATCGCGGCGTGGTGGTTATTCCCTTCGACCAGCATCTCGAGGCTACCGGCGAAGACGGCCAAATGGCGCTGCAGGAACTCAAGAGCGAAGGTGTTGTTGAGTCTGGCGACCTGGTTATCATGTCACAGGGCGACGATTACCATGAGCAGGGCGGCACCAATACTATGAAGATACTGGTAGTCGTATAGCCTACGCAGATAAACGAGTTTTTACGGAATAGAACAGGAGAAAGAGCGCTATGTATACACTGGTATTAGTTCGCCACGGGCAGAGTCACTGGAACCAGGACAATCGGTTTACCGGTTGGTACGATGTGGACCTGACGGAGCAGGGGATGGCCGAGGCTAAAGCCGGAGGGCAGGCCCTGAAAGCTGCCGGTTATAGCTTCGATATGGCCTTTACCTCGGTGTTAAAGCGTGCCATTCGTACACTCTGGACGGTCATGGATGAAATGGACCTGATGCATATCCCCGTGAACCGCAGCTGGCGCCTCAACGAGCGTCATTATGGTGGCTTGCAGGGGCTGAACAAGTCCGAGACCGCAGCCAAGCACGGTGAAGAGCAAGTGTTGATCTGGCGTCGCAGCTTCGATATTCCGCCGCCGCCGTTGACTGCCGATGATGAACGCCATCCGCGTTTTGATTCGCGTTATAGTGGTCTGGATGCGAAAGCACTGCCGGATTCGGAAAGTCTCAAGGATACCATCGAGCGAGTAATGCCCTATTGGAACGATGCGATTGTACCGGAGATTCGGGCGGGCAAACGCCTGTTGATCGCCGCTCATGGCAACAGCCTGCGGGCACTCGTAAAGTACCTGGATGACATCTCGGATGAAGATATCCTCAAGCTGAACATTCCTACGGGTTTGCCGCTGGTTTATAAGCTGGACGAAAACCTGCGACCGATCAGCAGCGAGTACCTGGGCGATCCCGAGGAAATCCAGAAACTCATGGATGCGGTAGCCAACCAGGGCAAAGCCAAGTAGTAATACTTTTCCAAGTTGAGCACGCAACACCTGGCGAGTAATAACCGCGAGGTGTTGCGTCGTTTATAAGTCTATGTATCCGATGAACCCACCATGTAGCTCATGGCTGGTTAAAAACGTTCCTGATTATCAGTGTCGATCGCTTCAATAAGGCGACTCGGCCGACGATTAAACTGCACTAGCGCCTGGGTGATGATTCGTGAATGACGTAATAACAAAACCTCCTGTAGCAGATGGCGAGTCGCCGCTGGTGTACACCAAAGAGGGCGGCATAAAAGCGCGCCAAACCGGGCTTTTACCCCTTGAAGAACTGCACGCCCGGCACTTTCCGAAGGTGTCGGCGCCCGCCCGGGTATCGCATATAGCCCTGTCGCATGGCGGTGCTGATATTGCGGCAGAGTTGGCCTGTATCGACGAATTAACCAAGACGATTGGCGTGCCGGGGCCCGACGCGAGCGCCAGCAGCTTCTACCTCGCTATGGAAGACTATTCGTTTCGCTGGGAGCGGCACACGGAATTTTCCACCTTGACGGTTATCGCGCCGCCGGGTCCCGGAACGCTGTTCGCCGAGACGGCGCTGGAGTTGTTGCCCAGGAGCTGGGTGCTGACCTTGCGAGGAGAGATGTGGAGTGCCCTGCATCTCGAGATTGTGGCGTTTCCCGAACCGCGTCCGGATATAGCCACCCTGCGCCAGTTATTCGGGGGTCATTACCTGATTGCATCGTTAGTGGTTAATGAGGAAGCCCAGCTTTGGACGGCTTTGCGTACCCACCAGGATGGCTTTAGTCGTGCCGTGATTTATACCAACAGTACCAGCGAACGCAAGGTAGGACGCTTGCTGCGCACGGTGCTGGAGCTTGAGACCTATGCCAATATGGCGTTGCTGGGCGTGCCCCTGGCCCGTGAGGTTATTCCTCAGGTCCAGGCAATGGAAGAGCGGCTGACAGAGCTGACCGACCGGATGATGGCCATCAAAGGGCTGGGCGATGAACAGGCCGCGTTAAAGGACCTATCCGAGCTGTCTGCGCAGGTGGAGCGCATCATGGCCGATACGTCCTCTCGGTTTGCGGCGACGAGAGCGTACAGCGAAATCGTATTCGGACGAACCAAGGAGTTGGATGAGACCGCGATTGGCAGCCTGCGGACGGTGTCGCATTTTATGGAACAGCGCCTGCAGCCTGCTGTAAAGGCCTGTGAGTCGGGCCAGAACCGGTTGATGGACTTGTCCACGCGGGTGACTCGAACCAGCGCCTTACTCCGTACCCGGGTGGAACTGGGGATTCAGGTACAGAACCAGCAATTGCTCAAATCCATGGATGAGCGCAGTAAGTTGAGCCTGTATCTGCAGCGTTCGGTTGAAGGCCTGTCCGTCATAGTGATCACTTATTACATCGTTAGCCTGATCATCTATGTGCTGTCGGCAAGCACTGGCACTGCCTTTGCCCTGGATATCAAATTGATTACGGCCATCCTGGTGCCCATCATACTGGTTGCGGTGGGCCTCACACTGCGGCGGTCGAAAAAGCGTATCGATGAGGCGGCTAAAGTTATCGAGAGCGAAAAACCCGATTGATCTTGCTCTGGTTTATCAGGGAAGCTGTTCAGGGTAGCCGGGCAGCAATGCGAGCAGAGCCCGCGCGGCATTGGATTGGGTGCGCTTCGGATGCGCGACAATGCCCAGGTTACGGGTAAACTCCAGTCCGGCAAAGCTATAGCAGTTGAGCTTCGGGTCGATCATCGTTAGCGGTAGCACGCTCCAGCCCAGCCCAATGCTGACCATCATCTTGATCGTATCCAGGGTGTTGGTTTCCATGCCAACACTGATCTCATGCCCTTGCGCCATAAATGCACGGGCAACCAATTGGTGGGTTACCGTGTCGGCGGTTGGTAGAATGGCTGAATACCCAACCAGTTTCTCAATCCGTATCGCCGGTTTTTCAGCCAGGGGATGATCGGTCGCCGTGACAATGGTTAACGGGTCTCTCCATACGGTCGCCATGCGCAAATTGTCCGGGGCCACCTCGGGCAGGGTGATCAACGCAAATTCCAGATAACCCTGTTCCACCGCGTTACTGGCTTCTTCAGAGCCAAGAAACCGGATGTCGAGTTCTACCTGCGGATAGCGTTGCACGAAATCGCGCAGCACGTCAGGCATGCGGTACATGCTGATGTGGTGGCTGATGCCAACGCTTAACTTGCCGGCGACCGTCTCGGACAGGTTGTCGACGGCGATACGGGCAGCCTTGATGTCATCGAGGATCTGGTGAGCGCGGGGCAGCAGGGTCTTGCCTGCCTGGGTTAATTCAATCACCCGGCCGATACGGTCAAACAGCGCACACTTTAACTCTTGCTCCAACGCAGCGATACGTTTGCTGACAGCCGGTTGGGTAATAAACAGCACGTCGGCGGCCCGGGAGAATGACTGCTGCTCGGCGACGGCAATAAAGGCCTTTAAATTCGCGGTATCCATTGGGCTGCTATGTATTCCTATTAGGAATCGAAACTATAAAAATAATGAATTGGTATTATAGCTCGGTTGAAGGGTAGAATCATCTGCAATAGCACTTTCATCAGCACTCAAATCGTCCCCGAAGCAGGAGTTACGGCAATGACAGCGAGAACACTTTACGACAAATTATGGGATGCGCACCTCGTCAAGCAGCGCGACGATGGCTCGGCGTTGATCTATATCGATCGCCATATAATCCATGAGGTGACGTCGCCGCAGGCCTTCGAAGGTTTACGCCTGGCTAATCGTAATCTCTGGCGCGTCGACAGTATCGTCGCGACGCCCGATCATAATGTTCCGACCACCAGTAATGAGCGTTCCTCCGGGGTTGCGGGTATTCACGATGAGGTCTCCCGCATCCAGGTGCAGACCCTTGATGATAATTGTGATGAGTTCGATATCGTCGAGTTCAAGATCAATGACCGACGCCAGGGGATTGTGCATGTTATAGGGCCGGAAACCGGCGCCAGTTTGCCGGGTATGACCATTGTCTGTGGTGACTCGCATACCGCGACTAATGGTGCATTGGGCGCTTTGGCCCATGGTATTGGTACCAGCGAGGTGGAGCACGTATTGGCAACCCAGTGTCTGGTCACCAAGAAGATGAAGAACTTGCTGATCCGTGTAGACGGACAATTGGGCCCGGGTGTCACGGCGAAAGACGTGGTGCTCGCCATCATTGGCGAGATTGGTACCGCCGGTGGAACCGGCTATGCCGTGGAATTTGGTGGCCAGGTGCTGCGGGATATGTCGATGGAAGGGCGCATGACGGTGTGCAACATGGCGATCGAGGCGGGCGCTCGCGCCGGTATGGTGGCAGTCGACGATATTACGATTGACTATGTACAAGGCCGGACGTTTGCACCGAAGGGCGATGACTGGGAGCGGGCGGTTCCGGCATGGCGCGACCTGGTCAGCGATCCGGATGCTCATTTTGATAAGGTCGTCGTCATCGACGGCGCCGAAATTGAACCGCAGGTAACCTGGGGAACGTCCCCCGAGATGGTGTTGCCGGTCAGTGCCAACGTGCCGGATCCGGCGGCGGAGCAAAACCCGGTCAAACGCGGCGATATGGAACGCGCCCTCGCGTACATGGGATTGCAGCCCAACCAGCCGATCAGGGACATCTATGTGGATCGGGTGTTCATCGGTTCCTGCACCAACTCCCGGATTGAAGACTTGCGTGCCGCAGCGACGGTCGTGAAGGGCCACAAGGTTGCCGGGAATGTCCTGGAGGCTTTGGTGGTGCCGGGCTCCGGTGAAGTGAAAGCGCAGGCCGAGGCGGAAGGTTTGGACAAGGTGTTTATCGATGCCGGCCTGGAATGGCGCGAGCCGGGATGCTCAATGTGCCTGGCAATGAACGCCGACAAGCTCGGTAATGGTGAGCATTGTGCATCGACCTCGAACCGCAATTTTGAGGGCAGGCAGGGTTATGGCGGGCGTACTCACCTGGTGAGTCCGGCAATGGCGGCCGCGGCAGCAGTGGCAGGGCACTTCGTTGATATCAGGGAATTCCAGGGGGCTTCAAAATGAAAAGTTTTACGCAGATAAAGGGACTCGTCGCGCCGATGGATCGCGCCAATGTCGACACGGACATGATTATTCCCAAGAATTTCCTTAAATCCATCAAGCGGACCGGGTTTGGCAAAAACCTGTTCGACGAGTTGCGTTACCTCGATGAAGGACAGCCGGACCAGGATTGCAGCGGACGTCCCTTGAACGATGAGTTCCCACTCAATTTCGCGCGCTATCAAGACGCCCGGATTTTGTTAACGCGGGAGAACTTCGGTTGTGGGTCGAGTCGTGAACATGCGCCCTGGGCACTGGATGACTATGGCTTTCGCTGTGTGATCGCCCCCAGCTTCGCGGATATTTTCTACAACAATTGCTTCAAGAACGGCCTGTTGCCCATCGTGCTCGAAGCCGCGGTGGTCGAGCAGTTGTTCAACGAGTTGTATGCTAATGAAGGCTATGAGTTGGCCGTCGACCTTGAAGCACAACAAGTAGTTACCCCGAGCGGCGACGCATTCAGCTTTGATGTCGATGCGTTTCGCAAGCACTGCCTGTTGGGCGGCCTTGACGACATCGACCTCACCATGGAAGACGCGGATGCGATCAGGCACTATGAGGCGGCACGCAGGCAGGACGCGCCCTGGCTGTTTGATGCGGTGAAATAACGCCGGCAGGAATCTGCAGTTTCCCGCAGATAGTCAGATTAATAAGTTAAAGTAATTTATTGGATATAGTTTATATCTAATTGAATTAAATAAGATAATGATTGGATGATTTGAACGATGAGTAAGAAAATACTGGTTCTACCTGGCGACGGCATAGGCCCCGAGATTGTTACCGAGGCCGTGCGCGTCATCGAAGTGGTGAACGAGAAGTACCAACTCGATATCGAGTTAAGCCGCGGATTGCTCGGCGGCGCTGCAACCGACGAACTGGGCAGCCCTTATCCAGCCAAGACAATTGCCCAGGCAGCCGCGGCCGATGCGATTCTGCTGGGCGCGGTTGGCGGTCCGAGGTGGGATGATGGGCCGCGTGAATTGCGACCGGAGCGCGGGCTCCTCGCTATTCGCAAGGACCTGGAGTTGTTTGCCAATTTTCGGCCGGCTATTTTGTATCCGCAATTGGCAGAGGCTTCATCGTTGAAGCCGGAAGTCGTGGCTGGGCTCGATATTCTTATCGTGCGCGAATTAACCGGCGGAATATATTTTGGTGAACCGCGGGGTATCCGCGTACTGGCGAATGGCGAGCGCGAAGGTTACAACACCTATGTTTACAGCGAATCCGAAGTGCGCCGAATCGCCCATGTCGCGTTTCAGGCAGCGCAGAAGCGCGGTGGTAAGCTGTGCTCGGTGGATAAATCCAATGTCCTGGAAGCAACGGTGTTGTGGAAAGAAGTGGTGGTGCAGGTCGCCGCGGAGTATCCGGACGTAGAGCTAAGCCACATGTATGTCGATAACGCGGCGATGCAACTGGTGCGTGCACCCAAGCAATTCGATGTCATCTGTACCGGTAATATGTTCGGGGATATTTTGTCCGACTGCGCCTCGATGTTAACGGGATCTATCGGCATGTTGCCATCCGCATCGCTCAATAACGACAATAAGGGCCTGTACGAACCGGTTCATGGCTCGGCACCCGATATTGCGGGGCAGGGCATTGCCAATCCGTTAGCCACAATTCTGTCTACGGCCATGATGTTTCGTTACACCTTTGACCTTGTGGAAGTCGCCGATGCGATCGAAGCCGCGGTTTCAGCAGTTCTCGACCAGGGTTTGCGCACGGGCGATATCGCAGCGCCTGGCAATACCATAGTGAGCACGCAGGCTATGGGTGATGCGGTTGTGAAAGCGTTAACCAGCTGATATAAAAAGTAAATAAATTAACTTTATAGCAGGCGCATGGCTTACCCCGGGATTCCGGCGTCCGGGGCAAAGTCGCCACCGGGACCATTTTTCATAGGTTAAATGGTCTGTGGCGTGGACCTGCATAAACCCATCGCTGCGGGTGCCAACGCCAGTCCGCAGCCCCGGATCCAAACTGGCGTCGGCGCGCTAGCGATGGGATTAATTTAGCACTTGACTGTATATATATACAGTACTATTCTTGTGGTGTGAAAACAACCAAACAAGGATGGTCGCCGTGTCCCTAACAACTCAATCTTCCGTACCTTCCCAATTACAGGCTTCGTCTTCTCATGCGTTGTCATCGGGTGTTTTGTCCCCGGCCGCTCGGCCAGCGCGGACGCCACTTAAAGGTCGCGGTACCAGTTCAAACATCTCCCACCGGTATACGCAGGCCCACAGCGAGTACATGGCGGACGGGTGGTACGAAGAGGCTCCGGCAGGGCGCGTTGCAACACAGATCTTCGCCGACCAGGCCAAGTCCATTATTACCACCAACAGTTCCCCGGATGTGCCGTTCAGCAAATCCATCAATCCCTACCAGGGTTGTGAACACGGATGTGTGTATTGCTATGCGCGTCCCAGCCATGCCTATTGGGATTCATCGCCGGGCCTGGAGTTTGAGACCAAACTGTTCTACAAGAGTAACGCAGCGCAGTTACTGGAGGAGTCATTCAAGCGCAAGTCGTACCAGTGTGAACCGATCGTGCTGGGTTCAAATACAGACCCGTACCAACCGATCGAAAATACCCTGAATATCACCCGCCAGTTGATAGAGGTAATGGCGGAGCACCGGCACCCGTTTTCCATCATCACCAAGAGTGCAGGGGTGCTACGCGACCTTCCGTTGTTAAGTGAGTTGGCGGAGCAGAACTTGTGCAACGTTTTCCTCAGCGTCACTACCCTCGACGATGTCCTCAAGCGCCGGCTGGAACCTCGCGCCGCAGCGCCACAGGCTCGACTGCAAGCGATCAAGCAACTGACTGATGCAGGCGTACCCGTTGGTGTATTGGTCGCGCCGATTATTCCGGCCCTGAACGATGCTGAACTGGAGGATATTCTGGAGGCATGCAGCAGCGCAGGCGCGCGAGCGGCGAGCTATATATTTATTCGCCTGCCCCACGAGGTGCGGTTATTGTTTCGCGAATGGCTGGCCACCCACTATCCAGAGAAATTTAATCATGTGATGAACCTGATTCGAGAGAGCAGGGGCGGCAAGGAGAACAGCTATCGTTTTGGTGAGCGGATGCGCGGCACCGGAAATTATGCGGGCATGATTAAGCAGCGTTTTATGCTGAAACGCAATCAACTGGGTCTCGGTGATCGTCTCGCGGCACTGGATGCCAGTCAGTTCACTCATCGTTCGGGGGTAGCGGACCAGTTGGCGCTGTTCTAGGTTATTGCCCATGTGATAGCTGGTGAAGCTCTTCCCGTACTGGCTGCTTTCCTCCACTTTCGGATAAACAGGCAATTTCTTTGCCCTTGACTGTTATTATGAGCGCACGGGTTGTTCGCAAACATCACTGGATTGATCCGGTGCTGGAGCGGCGGCCAGAATAAATTCTTAGTAAAGGAAAATCATGTTTCTGGAAGCAGATGCACTATCACTATCTGAAATGTACAAAATCCTGATCGGTTCTGTGGCACCTCGGCCCATTGCCTGGGCGGGCACACGCAGCAAGGACGGTGTTAATAACCTGGCCCCTTTTTCATTTTATAACTGTTTCAGTTCCAAACCGCCCATCGTCGGGTTTTCTACCATCGCGCGTCCGGATGGCAGGAAAAAGGATACCCTGCGAAATGTGCAGGATAGCGGATGTTTTACGCTGAGTTGTGCGAGCAACAAGTTGGTTAGCCAATTGAGCAAGAGTGCGGCTATGCTCGAACCGGATGAGGATGAGTTTGAGTATGCAGGTTTAACACCCGCGGAAGCGCGGCATGTAAAAGCGCCCTATGTCGCTGACGCGTTGGTGGTTTTTGAGTGTGAATTGCGCGAGATTATCTGCTTTGGCGATGAGCCCGGGGCCGGCAACCTGATCCTGGGTGAGATATGCTACGTGCATATCGAAGACAGCATCTACCAGGATGGCCGTATCGATCTTGAAAAGCTTGATCCTGTTGGGCGCCTGGCCGGCAACTGGTTCTCAACGATCAGGGATAAATTCGAAGTTAAACGAGGATAATCGCGAGTTAAGCCCAGCCATTGGAAAGCCGGGTATTGGCGATCGCCTGGCGGCGCTGGATACAAGTTAGTTTACCCGGGTTTCCAAGGTGACTAACCATTTGCTCGTTTCCAGCTTTCAAATTGTTACAGTCTACTTCCTTCAGCTCTGCAATTTGATCTATCCGCTGATAAAGGCCAGCCGGCTAACAAGCACCTCAACCATTTAATTTGGTTATTTCCTTATAACCTTTTTGAATTGGGCGAAGAGTGCTTTACAGTGATGCCTTCTGTGCACGAGATAAAAGAGCAGGGTTAGATGAAAAAAGAAAAGGTCGGCATTCACGAACTATACCGAACAGATCCGATTGAAGCGGATCAGCGCATCTGGAATCGAAAAACGGATTCTCTAACCCGGCGGGGCTTCCTGAAGGGTTCCGGACTGGCGGTTATGTCGGGAGCCCTTGGCCTGAGCATACCCTTCGCACGATTTATGCCTGCTGGCCTTATTCCTGCAGCGTTTGCAGATAGCAGTCAAGCCTTTGAACTGGAGGGCAAGGATGGTTTGGTGGTGCTTAATGACCGGCCAATCAATGCTGAAACGCCTGCGCACTTGCTCGATGACCTTATAACACCGGCCTCCAGGCTGTTTGTGCGTAACAATGGTGTTCCACCGAAAAAGAGCGATATTGACCTGGATAGCTGGACGCTGGAAATCGGTGGCGAATCCTGTGTGCAGCCACAGACTTTTACGTTAGCGCAGCTGAAGTCGGAGTTTAAGCATTACAGCTACCAGTTGCTGATCGAGTGTGGCGGAAACGGCCGCAGCGAGTTCTCCCCGGCTGCAAGTGGCAATCAATGGAGTACCGGTGCAGTCGGTTGTCCGGTCTGGACGGGTATTCGCCTGAAGGATGTGCTCAAGCACTGTGGCATCGCTGAGGATGCGGTCTACACGGCTTATTACGGGGCTGACAAGCACATTAGTGGCGACCCCACCAAAGTGCCGATTTCCCGTGGTGTGCCTATGAGTAAGGCTTTGGAAAAAGAGAGCCTGATCGCATGGGAGATGAACGGCGAGCCCCTGCCGGAACTCAATGGTTACCCCCTGCGCCTGGTGAC
>CAXMOT010000041.1:0-11208 GCA_964195105.1 uncultured Gemmatimonadales bacterium
CCTTGAAGTGGACTACGATTTATCCGAGGTGATGTTTGTGTGTACGGCAAACTCGATGAACATACCGCCGGCATTGCTGGATCGTATGGAAATCATTCGTATCCCCGGCTATACCGAGGACGAAAAGCTGAATATTGCCAAGCGCTATTTGGTGCCAAAACAACTCAAGAATGCGGGCCTGAAAGTGGAAGAACTGGATTTCAAGGATGAAGCGCTGTCTGACCTGATTCGTTTTTACACGCGAGAAGCGGGTGTGCGCGGACTGGAGCGTGAAATCGCCAAGGTGTGTCGTAAGGTCGTCAAGCTGGCGGCACTGAGCGACACAGGCGAAGTATCGCGGCTAATCGCCCCTGAAGACCTGGAAGATCTTTCCGGCGTACGCAAACACAAATACGGCGTCGCGGAAGAAGAAAACCGGATCGGGCAAGTTACCGGCTTGGCATGGACAGAAGTCGGGGGCGAACTGCTTACCATAGAATCCGCTGTCGTGCCCGGCAAGGGCCGTGTCATTAAAACCGGGTCATTGGGTGACGTGATGCAGGAATCGATCCAGGCGGCTCTGACGGTCGTCAGGAACCGTGCCAGGACCCTGGGTATTGCCACCAATTTCTACGAAGAGAATGATTTCCATATTCACGTGCCCGAGGGGGCGACGCCAAAAGATGGCCCCAGTGCCGGAGTTGGTATGTGTACCGCGTTGGTCTCCGTACTGACGGGCATCCCGGTCAAGTCGGAAGTCGCCATGACCGGCGAGATCACGTTGCGTGGCCAGGTACTGCCTATTGGCGGGCTCAAGGAGAAGTTGTTGGCAGCACACCGTGGTGGCATCAAGACTGTCATAATTCCGGATGAAAATGAGCGTGATTTGAAAGAGATCCCTGAAAACATCAAGGCAGACCTGGAAATCGTGCCTGTTAAATGGATAGACGAGGTGCTCGGGATTGCGCTACAGCATATGCCGGAGCCGACTCAGGACGACCCGGAAGCCCCGCTTAAGGCTGGTGCGGACGAAAAAGCGGGTAAAAAGGCAATTAGTACACATTAATCAAGTCGGTCGCTTGACGCCATTTTGGCCTGTTGGTATAAAGTATGCCGGCAGCGTATTGAGCTGATGGAGTCAACAACACTGCACTCTTGAGGTTAATATCAAGTCTGGTTATTACGGTATAACCCATTGGGGTTTTCAAGTGGGTTATCTTTGTTTATTTCATAGTTAAATATACTAAAGGGGATAAGAGTGAACAAGTCTGAACTTATCGATGCTATTGCATCTTCTGCGGATTTATCAAAGGCTTCTGCAAGTCGCGCACTTGATGCGGTCGTAGATGCGGTTACTTCCGAGCTTCAAAATGGTGGATCAGTTTCCCTGGTTGGCTTTGGTACTTTTTCAGTTAAGGACCGTGCGGCTCGTACAGGACGTAATCCACAAACTGGTGAAACAATCAACATCAAGGCTGCCAAGATCCCTAATTTCAAGGCAGGCAAAGGTCTGAAGGACGCGGTAAACTAGCATCCTTCCTGACCACATAAGCCACCGGGCCGACCCGAGCAGAACGCCAGCAGGCAGCAGCCTGATGGAGTTCGAAAAGAACAGCTCGGCAAGGATATAGAAAACCGGCTTGTGCTGCGTTAAGCAATGAAAATTGCGCATCTAATAACACTAGATGCGCTTTTTTTGTTTAAGCTGGCAACGTTGCGTTGCAAGTTAAAACACTACTAAAGCCCCACGAGTATGCAGTCCACGGGCTCCAAAACCAGAGAAGTTGAACAGTTACATGTCCATACAATCGATTAGAGACGGCTCAAAAGGGGTGATGGCGAAAGTCATCGTGGGTTTCATCATCTTTACCTTCGCACTATTTGGCGTCGATGCCATTGTCGGGAACTCCTCCGGCGGCAATGAAGCTGCCAGCGTGAACGGTACTGAGATATCAAGTGTACAGTTGGAGCGGTCAACCGAGCTCCTGCGCCGCCAGGTAGCTGATCCGTCTGTGTCCGAGGATGTGTTGAAACAACAAGCGCTCAGTAATCTTATTGGCCGACAATTGCTCGCCCAGGATGCAGAGTCGCTAAACCTGCATGTGTCTGATAATCGTGTAGACAGTGAGATATTGCGGACCCCGGAATTTCAGTCCGAGGGCGCGTTTGATGAAGTCCTGTTTGAGATCGTCCTGCGCAACAACGGCCAGACGCCACTGGATTACAGGAATCAGTTGGCAAGTGCGCTACTGTTCCAGCAGCAGCGCCTGGGGATTTCCGGATCTGCGTTTTTAACAAAACCAGAGCTCGAAACGCTTTTGCGTATAGGTGAGCAAACGCGGGACCTGGGCTACCTGACTATCAAAGCTGCGGCGCTCGGCGAAGACCTGTCCTTTTCGACACAAGAAATGAACGCTTTTTATACGGCCAATATAGACCAGTATACGACCGAAGAGAGCCTCAACGTTGAATACCTCGAGCTTAAGATCGAAGACTTTTATGACCAGGTAGACGTTGAAGACCTGGAAGTTCAGCAGCGCTACCAGCAGGAACTCGAGAGCGCCGGCGATTCAAAAGAGCGCAGGGCGGCGCATATCCTCATCACAGCGGGTGACGACCAAAGCAAGGCTGAAGCGCGCGCTGAACTGGAAGGCATACAGCAACAATTACAGGGTGGCGCGGACTTTGCGGAGCTTGCTACAGCGCACTCTGATGATCCGGGCTCGGCCCAGTCCGGTGGCGACCTGGGCTTTAACGAACAGGGAGTATTTGTTCCTGAATTCGAGGAAGCCCTGTACCAACTGGCCGAAGGCGAAGTGTCCGACATTGTCGAGACTGGTTTTGGTGTGCACCTGATCAAACTAACCGAGGTCAGGACGCAGGAGCCGCCATCCCTGGGCGAACGTAAAGACGCTCTTGAGCTGGAAATTCGTCATAGCAAGGCAGAACAGCTATTCGTTGCCGCCGCCGAAGAATTGCAAAACGACACATTCAGTGCCGGAGACCTGGCAGAACCCGCTGAAAATGCAGGGCTGGAAGTGCAGACTTCCCGGTTTTTCAGCCGCCAGGGTGGCTCAGCAGGCATCATTGCAAACGCCAGCGTTGTGAAAACGGCCTTTAGTGATGATGTGCTGCAAGACAGCATCAACAGTGATGTTGTAGAGATTACCCGTGACCACATCGTGGTATTGCGGGTTAAGGAACACCGACCAGCGAGTCCGATGGCATTCGACACGGTTGCTGATCAAATAACGGCGGCCCTGGTCGCAACTGCAAGCCGCAGTAAAGCGCAGGAACTGGGACAACAACTGCTGGCAGACCTGCGTTCAGGCAAAGCCGCCGGGGATGTCGCCAGCGAATCGGGTTACGAATGGGTTAAGGTAGACAAGGTGGCTCGGGCCCAGACTGACCTGGACGCTCAGCTTGTACAAACCCTGTTCAAGATGCCCAAATCCGGCGACGGCAAACAAACCTTCACGGGCGTAACGCGCACAGATGGCGATTATGTTGTGATGAGCCTGGTGGCGGTAAATGTACCGGAAGACAACACTATGGCCCCGCAGCAGCGCAGCGCAGCGCAGCAGGCAATATCAAGTCAGCTTGGTGCGAGAGACTTCACCGAGTACCAGCGAAGCCTGCAAGAGGAAGCGGATATCGTAAAGTACTAATGTAGCGTCCTGCTGAAATGTGGATTTCATCCAGCACACTACACTTGGTAATTAGGCCTCGGTATTGAAGAATACCGAGGCCTAACTTTAAGCTAGTCTAAATAGCGAATGTTGAGTCGCTGTTTAGTGGAGGACTATTCGCTGTCTTCCAGGTCACCCATCGCGGTGGTATTAAAGCCGCCGTCGACATAGAGTATTTCCCCGGAAATCCCCCTCGCCAGATCTGCCAGCAGGAATGCCGACGCATCACCCACTTCGTCGATGGTGGTATTGTGACGTAACGGCGTCTGGTTCTGGTTATAGTCCAGCATACGCCTGAAGCTCTTGATGCCTGAGGAGGCCAGTGTACGTATCGGTCCTGCTGACACACAGTTAACGCGAATACCCTCTGGGCCGAGGCTGCGGGCCAAATATCGGACGTTTGCCTCCAGGCTAGCCTTGGCAAGCCCCATTACATTGTAATTCGGCATGGTTCGCTCAGCGCCGAGATAGCTCAGCGTAATCAGCGCACCATTGCGGCCCTGCATCATTTCCCGACCGGCCTGGGCCAATGCCCCAAAACTGAAGGAACTGATGTCGTGGGCAATCCTAAAACCTTCACGGGTGGTGACATCAATGTAATTACCATCCAGCTCATGCGCCAGAGCAAAACCCACGGCATGGACGATACCGTCCAGGCCATCCCACACTTTACCCAGCTCGGTGAAGACCGCCTTAATCTCGTCGTCATCGGCCACATCGCAGGGGTACACCAGTTCTGATCCCCAGCCGGCGGCAAATTTATCCACCCGGGGCTTTAATTTTTCATTCTGGTAGGTGAACGCCAGTTCGGCGCCTTCCCGATAACAGGCCTCGGCAATACCTGAAGCAATTGAGAGCTTGCTCGCTACACCGACAATTAGAATTTTCTTCCCCGCTAAAAAACCCATGCTATTTCCTTAGAGTTATAATTAATAATGGGTGCCGGAAACAACGGTTCCCGACCGTGGTGTGATCATGGTTAGAGCACTAGTATAGCGAAACCATTGCGTGATTTCGATACATACCATTTTGCTAAATACAGCGCGCTACTGGAATGCGGCCTTGATCAACGCCTGGGTGTACGCCGCGCTGGGCTCGCTGAATAGCTGGCTCGCCGGGCCTTGCTCCACCACATGCCCCTCGCGCATGACAATCAATTCATGACAGAGCGCCTTGACCACAGCCAGGTCGTGACTGATAAAGATATAGCTGAGTTGGTGTTTAACCTGCAGGTCGCGCAGCAAATCAACGATCTGGGACTGCACGGTCCGATCCAGCGCCGATGTGGGCTCGTCGAGGACAATCAGCTTGGGTTTCAATATTAACGCCCGGGCGATGGCTATACGTTGGCGTTGTCCCCCTGAAAATTCGTGCGGGTAGCGATGCCGTACCTCCGGATCGAGACCCACCTCCAGCAACACGTCAACCACCCGCCGGTCAATCTCATCCGCATCTCCAGCATCATGAATCAGCAGGCCTTCAGCAATGATCTCGGCCACCGACATCCGTGGACTCAGGCTGCCATAGGGATCCTGGAAGACAATCTGGATTTCACGCCGTAACGGGCGCATCTGCTCGTGGCTCAGGTTATCCAGGTCGTGGCCATTGAAATGAATCCGGCCGCGGCTGCTGATCAGGCGCAGAATAGCCAGTCCCAGGGTAGTCTTGCCCGAGCCACTTTCACCTACCACACCCAGGGCTTGGCCCCGTTTAAGCTCAAAGCTGACCGCGTTTGCCGCTTTCACGTAATCTACCGTTCGACCCAGGACGCCTTTCTTGATAGGAAACCACACATCGAGCGCATCAGTTTTGAGCACCTGCGGTGCATCGGCATCGAGTGGCACAGGCGTGCCCGATGGTTCTGCGTTGAGTAGTTTCTTGCTGTAGTCATGCCGGGGGTTAGCGAACACCTCGGCGGTCTCACCCGACTCGACTATCTCGCCGTCATACATGATGCACAGGCGTTTGGAAAAGTGCCGCACGATATTGAGATCATGGGTGATCAGCAGGATAGCCATTCCCAGTTTCTTCTGCAGGTCCGCCAGCAGTTCCAGGATTTGTGCCTGGATAGTCACGTCCAGCGCGGTCGTGGGCTCATCAGCAATGAGAATGTCGGGCTTGTTGGCCAATGCCATGGCGATCATGACCCGTTGCCGTTGTCCGCCCGACAGTTCATGGGGAAAGGACTGCAAACGCTGTTCCGGATCCCGAATACCTACCAGGTTCAGCAACTCAATCACCCTGTCACGCGCTTGCTGCGGCGAGATGCTGGATTGGTGCAGAAACAGCACTTCCCTGATTTGCTTCTCGATGGAGTGCAGTGGGTTAAGCGATGTCATGGGCTCCTGGAATATAATTCCGATCTGGTTGCCGCGAATGTCCTGCAATTGCCGGTTGCTCATACCCATAATCTGTTGGCCGTTGAGCCGAATACTGCCGCCGGGGTGGCGCGCCGCGGGGTAGGGGAGCAGTTGCATCACCGACAGTGCAGTGACCGATTTACCCGAGCCCGACTCGCCTACGAGCGCGAGTGTCTCGCCCTTATCCAGCGTAAAACTGACATTGCGGACCGCATCAACCACGGCGTTGTCAGAGCTGAACTGGACGCTCAAATCTTTTACTTCCAGCATCGAGGCGTCGCTCATGACAGGGTTTTCCTTGGATCGAACGCATCTCGCGCGGCTTCCCCGATAAACACCAGCAGGGTGAGCATTATCGACAGCACCATAAACGCAGAGAGTCCCAGCCAGGGCGCCTGCAGGTTGGCCTTGCCCTGCGACACCAATTCACCCAACGAGGGCGAACCCGGCGGCAACCCGAAGCCCAGGAAATCGAGGGCGGTGAGGGTAGTGATTGCACCGGTCAGGATAAACGGCAGAAAGGTCATCGTGGCGACCATCGCATTGGGCAGGATATGCTTGAACATAATGGCATTGTTGCCCAGCCCGAGTGCCCGGGCGGCGCGCACATACTCAAGGTTACGGCCACGCAGGAATTCTGCCCTGACCACATCGACCAGCGCCATCCAGCTGAACAACAGCATGATGCCCAGCAGCCACCAGAAGCTGGGCATTACGATGCTGGATAAGATAATCAGCAGGTACAAGCGCGGAATACTGCCCCAGATCTCGATAAAGCGTTGCCCGACCAGGTCAATCTTGCCGCCGTAGAAGCCTTGGCCCGCACCCACCATCACGCCGATAACCGAACTGACCAGGGTCAGGATCAAGCCAAACAATACTGAAATCCGGAATCCGTAGATCACCCTGGCCGCCACATCACGGGCCTGGTCATCGGTCCCCAGCCAATTCGCCAAGCTCGGTGGCGACGGCGCCGGCACCTGCAGATCATAGTTGATCGTATCGTAACTAAAGGGAATTACCGGCCACAGCATCCAACCCTTGGCCTCGATGAGTTCCTTCACAAACGGATCCCGGTAATCGGCTTCGGTTTCAAATTCGCCATCAAAGGTGGTTTCAGGGTAGGACTCCAGCACCGGGTAATACAGCGCGCTGTCGTAATACACCAGCACCGGCTTGTCGTTGGCAATAAACTCCGCCACCAGGCTCAGCAAAAACAGGCTCATGAACAACCACAATGACCAATAGCCCCGCTTATGGGCCTTGAATATTTGCAGGCGGCGGCGGTTGATCGGGTTCAATTTGACGGTCAGTCCCACGGGCCTATACCTCCCGCGTCTCAAAATCGATACGCGGGTCCACCAGGCTGTAGGTGATATCACTAACCAGTTTTATCAGCATGCCTATCAGGGTGAAGATGAATAACGTACCAAAGAAAACCGGGTAGTCACGATTAAGCACCGATTCAAAACTCAGCAGTCCCAAACCATCGAGGGAAAAAATTACCTCGATGAGCAACGCGCCGGTAAAGAATATCTCGATAATGGCACCCGGGAAGCCGGCAATAATAATCAGCATGGCATTACGGAACACGTGGCCATAAAGCACCTGGTTTTCCCCAAGCCCCTTGGCACGTGCCGTCAGGACATACTGCTTGCCAATCTCATCGAGGAAGGAGTTCTTGGTGAGCATGGTCAGGGTCGCAAAACTGCCCACCACCATTGCCGTGATGGGTAGCACCAGGTGCCAAAAATAATCGCCGACCTTGCCGAGCAATGACAGGTTCTCCCAGTCAGGAGAGGTGAGGCCGCGCAAGGGAAACCAGTCAAGGTAACTACCGCCCGCAAAAAATACGATCAGGAAGATTGCAAACAGGAATCCGGGAATCGCGTAGCCGATGATAATGACGGAGCTACTCCAGACATCGAAGGCGGAGCCGTGGGTCACAGCTTTGCGTATGCCGAGGGGAATCGAGATCAGGTAGACGAGCAGGGTCGTCCATAACCCCAGCGATATCGACACCGGCATTTTTTCGATGATCAGGTCGATCACGCTGGCATCGCGAAAAAAACTGTCGCCAAAATCAAAGGTTGCGTAGTTCTTGACCATTAACCAAAACCGTTCATGGGCCGGTTTGTCGAAGCCATACAGCTTTTCGATTTTGGCGATAAGGTCGGGATCGAGTCCCTGGGCTCCGCGATATTTCGAGCTCTGACTAGAACTGGAGATATTCTGGTTGCGCACTTCGGCCTGTTGGGAGCCACCAAGGCGCGAAGTCGCGCCAGTGTCCAGGCCCTGCATACGGGCCAGGGTCTGCTCCACCGGGCCACCGGGGGCCACCTGAACCACCGCGAAGTTAATAAGCATGATCCCGAACAGGGTCGGGATCATCAATAACAAACGACGGATTATATAGGCTCGCATCGGGCGTACTCTATGCGATTAGTTAGCTTTTTGCCACCAGGTATCGAGCCCTAAATTGAATTTTGGTGGAATTACCGGTCGCGCAAACTTATCCCAGTAAGCGACCCGAAAATGGCGAATGTGCCATTGCGGTATTACATAGTGATGCCACTGTAGCACCCGATCCAGCGCGCGAGTGCGATATACGAGTTGCTCGCGATCCGGTGCAGAGATCACCTGCTCGATCAGCGCATCGATAACGGGATCCTTTATGCCGATAATATTGCGACTCCCGACCAGGTCGGCCTTGCTGGAATGCCAATAATCCCGCTGTTCGTTGCCCGGCGAATTCGACTGGCCGAAGGTGGAGACTATCATGTCAAAATCGAATTCATTGAGACGGTTAACGTATTGCTGCGGGTCGACCAGGCGGATCTCGACCTGAATGCCCAGCCGCTCCAGGTTCTTGCGATACGGCAATACCACGCGCTGGAAATCTGGCGAGGCCAACATGATCTCAAATTTCATCACCTCACCGCTGGCAAGGTTGGTCAGTGCTTTGTTGCGAATTTCCCAGCCCGCGTCCTTTAAAAGCTTGAGGGCAGCGCGAATATTGCTTCGCGTATTACCATCGCCTTTGGTAGCCGGCGGTTTGTAGGCCGTGGTGAAAACCTCCGGGGGCAACAGCTTGCGGAAAGGCTCCAGTATCGCCAGTTCCTCAGCACCGGGCAGTTGGGTAGCTGCCAATTCGGAATTGGAAAAAAAGCTGTCGGTGCGGGTATAGGCACTGTTAAAGATCTGCCGGTTAGTCCATTCGAAATCAAACGCATAAGCCAGCGCCTGCCTGACCCTTGCGTCCTTAAACTGGGCGCGACGAATATTCATTGCGAAGGCCTGCATGCCGGTGGGCAACTGGTGGGCGAGTTCCTCCTTGATAATTCGTCCGGAATCAAACTGGGGGCCTTCATACAGCGCCGCCCAGGTTTTAGCGGTGTTCTCCAGCCGGAAGTCATAGTTGCCGGATTTAAGCGCTTCCAGCGCCACGTTGCCGTCACGATAATAGTCAAAGCGGACTGTATCGAAATTGTATTGGCCCTTGACGACCGGCAGGTCGGCGGCCCAGTAATCGGCTACCCGTTCCCAGACGATCGAGCGCCCGGGGTCCACCGACTTGACGCGGTAGGGGCCGCTGCCCAGGGGGATATCCAGGCTGGTCTTGTCGAATTCCTTGTCCTGCCAGTAATGTTTGGGTAATACCGGTAGCTGGCCCATGATTAGCGGTAACTCACGGTTTTCGGTATTGCGAAACGAAAACTTGACCGTGTGGCTATCGAGCGCCACCTGCTTGATTACATCATGGTAGTAGGCCGCGTAGAACGGGTGCCCCTTGGTGGTGAGCAATTCAAAGGTATACAGAACGTCTTCCGCGGTGATTGGATGACCGTCATGAAAGCGCGCTTTAGGATTGATATGGAAGATTACCCACGAGCGATCCTCCGGCATCTCGATGCGCTCGGCGACCAGCCCATACTGGCTGAACGGCTCATCGTCCGCCTGCACGGTCAAGGTCTCATAGAGGTAAGTACTGATGCCCGACGCGGGCACTCCCTTGATAATAAACGGGTTCATACTATCGAAACCGCTGCTACTGACCGTCGCCATGCGGAGCTCGCCGCCCTTTGGCGCAGCCGGGTTTACATAGTCAAAATGGGTGAAGTCTTCGGCGTACCTGGGCTGGCCATGCATGGCAACGCCGTGAAGCAGCGCTGAAGTGTCGGCTGCGGCCACCAGGACAGGAGCAAATAGCAGGGAAATAAGTGTCGTGCGGAGAGTCTGGAAGGGCAATATCATTCCTGTTTCTATTCCTGTTTATCGTTATTAGTTAGCGCATGCAACCTGTCACTATCGACCCACCAGTCGCGAAAATTAAAGGCGTACGGGGGTGTGACCCCGGGACGGCCAAATTTGTTCCAGTAGGCGACCCGGTGATGGTCGTTGTGCCATTGCGGGATTGTATAGTATTGCCACATCAGCACCCGGTCCAGCGCGCGCGCTGTTGCGACCAGTTGGTCACGATCCCGGGCCGCTATAACCTGCTCAATAAGGTTGTCGATAACCGGATGGCTGACGCCGCTATAATTGCGCACACCCACCACGTCGCGGCTGCTGGAGTGAAAATACTGCTTCAGGTCATGGCCGGGGGACAGCGACATCGGCAGTACCAGCATGGTCAGGTCGTAATCAAAGCTGTCCAGGCGATTCTGGTACTGGGTCGGGTCCACTACCCGTATATCCAGCTGGATGCCCGCGCGCTTCAGGTCCTGTTGCAGGGGGCTGATAACGCGTGCGGCGCGATGCTCATCCACCAGTATCTCAAACTTGAACTGCTCTCCGGTTTTCGAGTTTACCAACAGCGTGTCGCGTACCACCCAGCCGGCTTCTCGTAACAGCCGCGTCGCCGCGCGCCGGTTAGATCGCACCTGGGCGCTGTCCTTATTTACCGGTGATACAAAGGGCGTGGTCAACAGCGCTTCCGGCAACTGCGCACGGAAGGGCTCGAGAATGGCCAATTCGGCCGCGTCAGGCTTGTCGCTTGCCGCCAGTTCGGTGTTGGGGAAATAGGTGTTGTTGCGCTGGTAAGCGTCAAAAAACAGCGCCTTGTTTAACCACTCATAATTAAATAACAACCCGAGAGCCTGGCGAACCCGGATGTCTTCAAATAGTGGCCGACGGGTATTGAAGAAAAACGCCTGGTAGCCGGTCGCTTCCTGGTGCGG
>CAXMOT010000042.1:0-12933 GCA_964195105.1 uncultured Gemmatimonadales bacterium
GAGTTCTGCCAGGAGGCTCTCGGAAACCGGTTTGAGATCCAGGTATTGTGTTTCAACTGAAGCAATAATCCGACCGACCGGCAACGTGCCAGCCGAACTGGTCGTAATTGGGGCCGCATTGCCCCCCTGTACACCCACCGTTGGGTGATCTGCGAGGCCGAGGCCGGGCCATAACAGGCATGAGATAATCAAAGTCTGGTTGCGCATCAACTACAAATTCTGTGGCTGGTTTTGGGACCGGTATTGTAGAGCTACGCCGATACTTTCTGCAACTGAAACAAGGTTACATGGTATATAGCGAGCACTGCGCGATGCGCCGTTCAATTTCCAATGTGACGGCCCGGTAGGCGGCGTTGTCGAGGTTTTGATAACGGTCGGTGAATGCAAGCTGCTGGATGCCTTCAGGGAGCTGTGCGATGCCGGGCATGTAGACCTGCTCAGTCGCTGCGATGCGCATTGCTTCCTGCACCTCTCGCGCGGTACGGGGGTCGAGCGCCAACTCCGCGAGGCGGGTACCGGCCTGGTCTGCGGCTAAATCGGCAAAGCTAAAGCCACTGCCGCCCTGCGAATCTTTCAGTTCCTTGAACAGGCCCGCCGCGACCGCGATGCCGTTGCCGGCCGAGGCGGCGATGCCGGCAGAAATCACGAAGTGCTTGGCGAGATCCTGGCGTTGCGCAAGCGTTGGCCGCAACAGCCAATAGTAGTTGAGGCGTCGTCCCGGTTGGGTCATGAAATGATTCACGTCGATGCGTGCAAGATAAAACGCCAGTGTCAGCAATAGCGCACGATTCTCCTCGACCGCAGCGTCCGCATCGGTCGAATGCCGGGCCGCGCTATCAAACAGGGGGGCAATCAATGCGGTTAATGATCCGCTGCGGGGCTGCTCCCGGCTCAGCTGGAAGATCTTTTCATGGTAAAACCCGAGCCGCTCCTGGGCGTGCTCATCAAACAGCAGTTGCCGGCCAGTTATCCGCAGTTGCTCTTTCAACTCCTGCTCCCAGTGATACCGGACGCTGATTTGTCTCACGCCGAATTCAATTTCATCCAACGCCGCCATTCCGACGCGATATTGTGGCCTGTTTAACAGTGCCGCATGACCCAACCGTGCCAGGGCGCGGCTCAGCGAGTCGGGTACCGGCAGGTTGCCCAGCCGCCAGTCGCTCGGGATAAATTCGCCGCCGTCGCCGGCAACATTAAAGCTCGTATTGAGGAACTTTCCCTTGAATACCGAACCGGCCGCCAACGACACCTCAACCTGCGCCTCCGACGGCTTTAACCGCACCTGGATCGCGCCGGGCACAAAGTTCGACATGCCGTAATTCAGGACCATGTTGAGGTCGTCCTCCACCAACGTCAGCTGGCGACTATCTCCCACTCTCAGCCAACGCGGGTCGGCATCACGCATTACGACCTTGATCCGGCCCACGTTTTCCTGGGTCAGGCGATGACTGGCACTGACCAGCGGCTCGCTTTGCAGCGCCGCAAACAAGGCTATTCCCGGCACTAACACCGCCAGCAGGATAACGAAAACAAGCCACTTTAAAATACGCATCAAACGGCTCTAGGGTTGCTACGGCGTGCGGCCGCATAGCTTCGCCCGCCCCACTCGACCAACTCGTCCGGATCGTCAAACACGGACTCCGGCGCCAACCGGTATGACAGGCGGACCAGCTTATCTTTTCGGTGATACTCAAAATGCGCCAGGCCGTGCTCTTCAAACACTGCCTCGTTGAGTGCATCGGCCTTGAGGTAAAGCGTATCGTCCGTGATCAAACCGAACATCAGGCCATCCATGAAAATACCGTGGCCGCCGAACATTCTTTTCGGGTATACGGGGCCCAGTGCCTGCAGGTTCTCCACCACAAACTCAACAAATTCACTGCTGCGTGACATCGGCCTAACCCTGCCCCCTGCGCCCGATATGTCGCTCCCAATTGGCCTGCCGCTTGCTGTCGCTCTTTCTCAGCAGGACATAGGTTGCCCCGGTGCCGCCATGCTGGGGCTGCGCTGAATGCATCGCCAACACCTCTTCCAGTTGCGGAAGCCAGGTTGCGACGCAGCTCTTCAATAGCGCCGGTTGCACACGCCCCTGGCCTTTGCCGTGGGTAATCAGCGCACACCTGACATCATGCTCGATACAGTCACGCACAAATTGCAGGATTGCAGCGCGCGCCTGCTCCATCGTCATGCGGTGCAGATCGAGGCGGGCATCGAGTTGATACTTGCCGAGGCGCAGCTTCTTGAATACACCGTGCTGGATGCCGGGGCGCACATAGCTGAGAATAGTGTGCGGCTCGACCTGCTCAATATATTCCAGCGACAGCCCCGTCTTTTGCTCGCCCGAGGCATCTGCTGCGGCAGCCCGGCGGCGCGCTTCAACACCGGGCGAATCGTCGGGCTGCTTTTTTAGGCGCACCTTTGCCGCTGGCTTGAGCGGCTCAACATCATCGCCCATTTCCGATTTAAATAACCCTAAATCGTCGTTCATTAATTACATCCTCGTTACGCCCAGCTGGTGTATTAAATATGAAACACTGCGGCAACATAGGCAACCCTATTTTCTCACGTTATACTGCGCTGCAACGTGGTGTGTAAGTATGACCAAAATGTATCGAATAATTGCAATTGTATTGATTAGCCTAGCTGCACTCAGCTCATGTGGACAAAAAGGCCCGCTTTATCTGCCAGCCCCTGCCTCCAGCATCATTAGTCAATAGCGTGTACCCGGGATAGCGGAATGGACTTTTTTGAATATCGCGACGGCGAGCTGTTCGCCGAAGATGTGCCTGTTACGACTATTGTCGCAGCGGTAGGTTCGCCCTGCTATATCTATTCGCGGGCCACATTCGAGCGTCACTATAACGCCTATGTCAGCGCCTGCGCGGATCATGAGCACCTGATCTGCTATGCGGTAAAGGCGAATTCCAACATCGCGGTCCTTAACATCCTGGCGCGACTCGGCGCGGGCTTCGATATTGTCTCGGGTGGCGAACTCGAGCGCGTACTGGCCGCTGGCGGCGATCCCGCTAAAGTGGTGTTTTCCGGCGTCGGCAAACGCCGCGACGAAATCGCCCGCGCGCTGGAAATTGGCGTACATTGCTTTAACGTCGAATCTGCCGCGGAGCTGGAAACCATCAATGCAGTCGCCGCTGAACTTGGCAAGGTCGCGCCGATTTCGATTCGGGTGAATCCCGACGTGGATGCGGGCACGCACCCCTATATCTCGACCGGCCTGAAGGAAAACAAGTTCGGCGTCGATATCGGCATTGCCCCGACACTGTATCGCCGCGCGGCACAACTGGAACACCTGCATATCAAAGGTGTCGATTGTCATATTGGCAGCCAGCTCACCGAACTCGACCCGTTCCTCGATGCCCTCGATCGGGTACTCGCGTTATGCGCCACCCTGGCGGAGGACGGTATCCACTTGGAGCACCTTGATCTGGGTGGCGGCCTGGGTGTGCCCTACGACGGCGAAACGCCACCGCACCCAAGTGAATATGCCGCCGCTATCGTTGCGCGGATTGCACACCATGACCTGAAACTTATCTTCGAACCCGGCAGGTCAATCGCGGCAAATGCCGGTATATTGGTGACCCGTGTCGAGCTGTTAAAGACTAATCAGGACAAGGACTTCGCGGTCGTCGATGCAGCCATGAATGACCTGCTGCGCCCGGCGCTTTATAGCGCATGGCAGGCGATAATTCCCGTGCGCCCGCGCGATGGCGAGACCAGCAACTATGATGTGGTCGGCCCGGTCTGTGAAACCGGCGACTTCCTGGGCAAGGACCGGCCGTTGTGCCTGGAGGCCGGTGACTTGCTCGCGGTGCGTTCCGCCGGTGCCTACGGGTTCAGCATGAGTTCCAACTACAATTCGCGCGATCGAGCGGCGGAAGTCATGGTCGATGGTGACCGGTTTTATACCATCCGGCTGCGTGAAAACATCGCCGACCAACTCGCGCTGGAGAGCTTGCTGCCTATATAGAACAGCAGAGCATTAATTGTTCGACTAATTGATAACCCCCATAACACGTTAAGATTATGTTTCTAAAGTTCACTAAAATGCACGGTTGCGGCAACGACTTTATGATGGTCGATATGGTCAGCCAATATGTCAAACTGCGCCCGCAATTGATCCGCAAATGGAGCGATCGTAACTTCGGGATCGGCTTCGACCAGTTTCTGGTCGTCGAACCGCCGCACAATCCAGAAGCGGATTTTCGCTATCGCATCTACAATGCCGACGGCAACGAAGTTGAGCAGTGCGGTAACGGCGCGCGCTGTTTCGCCCGCTTCGTGCAGGACAAAAACCTGTCCACCAAGGACCGTTTGATCGTCGAGACCAAGGCGGGCAATATCACGCTGGATATCCTCGATAGACAACTGGTTCGGGTTGACATGGGCGTGCCCGAACTGGAGCCTTCAAGAATCCCGTTTGTTGCCGATAACCGGGCTATCAGTTATGACCTGGCGGTTGCTGACCAGAAGCTCGACGTGAGTATCGTGTCGATGGGCAACCCACATGTCGTTACGATTATCGAGGATGTCGACCAGGCACCGGTTGAAATCCTGGGGCCGGAACTGGAAAAGCACGAGCGGTTTCCCAAGCACGTAAATGCAGGTTTTATGCAGATCCAGTCTCCCGGTGAAATCCGGCTGCGGGTGTTTGAGCGCGGCGTGGGTGAAACCCTCGCCTGTGGCACGGGCGCCTGTGCGGCCGTTGTGGCAGGTCGCATGCGCGGCCTGTTGGATGAGGAAGTGAAAGTGCATTTACGCGGTGGTACTGTCACCGTTAAATGGCCCGGCGAAGGCCAATCGGTGACTATGACCGGCCCCTGTATAAAAGTCTTTGAAGGAAGAGTATACCTATGAATGATGCGCCGGAATCTGTAGAGGAAAACCAGGCGAAGTCCCCATTGGACAGTTCCCAGGTGGTGGCATTCCTGGAGAACAATACCCGGTTCTTTGAGGAAAACCAGGAACTGTTGGGCGCGCTCGATATTCCCCATGAGTCGGGTGGCAGCGTGTCGCTCATCGAGCGACAAGTCGTCGCATTGCGCAACGAAAATACCCAACTTAAACGGCAATTAACTACCCTGATCAATCACGCCCATGATAACGACAACCTGTTTGCAAAAACCAAGGCGCTGACCCTCGACATAATTCGAGCACAGGATTATACGCAACTGCGCGAGTGCATTGAAAAAGCAATGGTCGATGAATTTAACGCCACGGTGTGCCGGCTTTGGTGGCTGGGCACAGACAACGGTCCCTCGCCTGTGCTAGAGGCACAGGATGTCAGTGACAAGCTTGGTCGACTGGTGGCGCAAACGGACGTCTTCTGTGGGCTGCTCAAGGAAGACGAAAGCGAATTGCTGTTTGGTGAACAGGCAAACCAGGTAGGCTCAGCCGCCGTATTGATGTTGCGCAATGGTGAAAATCTGATTGCGGCGCTGGCGATTGCCAACGAGGATCGTGACTACTACCGTGACAGCATGAGCACCAGCATGCTTTCCTATATCGGGGAGGTACTGGCAGAAGCCATTGTGGTGCGTACCGCCTAGCAGGCTGTTGAAAAACTATCTGCGTTGCTGATACGGCGTTAAAAATAGCCTCAAAATGCTCATTTATTCATATAAACTGCGCTTATTCAGCAATTTTTGCCTTGTCTCCGCTGCCTCGAAAACGTTTTTCAACAACCTGCCAGGAGTCTGTCGGATTTAAGTATTCGTCGCGAGGGAACTATTCTTTGCTAAACACCAGGTCCCACACTCCGTGTCCTAACCGTTCGCCGCGCCGCTCAAATTTGGTCGGCGGACGATAGTCGGGTTTTTCCGCGTAATTTCCCGCTCCCGCAGCATTAACCATGCCGTCGGTTTCACCCAATTCCTCAAGCATGTGCTCGGCATAATTTTCCCAATCCGTCGCGGCATGGAACTGCCCGCCCGACTGCAATTTGCGCAGCACCATCTCGATAAAGGATGCCTGCATGATGCGCCGTTTGTGGTGTCGCTTCTTGTGCCAGGGGTCGGGGAAGAACAATTGAACCCGATGCAGGCTATTGTCCGGGACGCAGTCTTTCAGCACGCCTACGGCATCGGCGCAGTACACGCGAAGATTTTCCAGCCCCGCAGATTCGGCCAGGTGCAGCAGTCTCCCGACGCCCGGCTTGTGCACCTCGACCCCGATAAAATTCAATTCGGGCGCAGCACTTGCCATGGTCACTAAAGAGTCGCCCATCCCAAAACCGATTTCCAGTACCGTCGGCGTCTCGCGCCCAAACACCTGCTGCAGATCGATCTGCCCGGCTTCCGGCTCAAGCCCATAGGCCGGCCATAAATCAGAATGCGCGCGCTGCTGGCTCGGCGTCATGCGGCCACCACGCAACACATAGCTGCGAATATCGCGCCGAGGGCGATCCTCGGGCGCTTTATCGGTGGCGCTATCAATCGGGGTATCGGTCATAGTCTTGGCCATATCAGGCAATCATTTTATCGGGCTGGCTCATTGCCTGGCAAAGGCGACAATCAATGCCAGCCAGCCACCTATAAACGCAATCCCGCCGAGCGGCGTGATGGGACCAAAAAACCGCAACTCGGTAATGGCCAGCAGGTAGAGGCTGCCGCTGAACAGCAGGACGCCGGCAATAAACAGGTAACCGCCCCATTTCAGCAGCGTGTTATCCGGATACAGATGCACCAGCATGCCTACCAGCATCAGGCCAAGGGCATGGTAAAACTGGTATTGGACACCGGTCTGGAAAGCCGCCAACAGCGACTCCGTCAATCGGTCACGCAGTGCGTGCGCGCCAAAGGCTCCCAACATTACTGCCAGAAACCCGAATACCGCACCCGCTAATAAAAAAGTTCGACTCACTGTACCTATAAACTCGTCTAGGAGACTGTCGGACTTAGGTAATCGTAGCGAGGGCAAGTCCGATTTGAGACAGATTTTTCGATCATTTGAGGCGAATAGCCAGCTATTTAACGAGAATGATCGGGAAATATGGCCAAATTCGGCCTTTCCGCAGTAGATTATCCCAAAGTCCGACAGCCTCCTGATGATAACCATCAATAAAAAAAGCCGCTGGCACGGATGCCAACGGCTTTTAACAATACTCCAGTAAAATCAGGCTTCCATCGCCACCCTGATTTTCTTCATGGCATTCTTTTCCAACTGGCGAATACGCTCGGCGGACACCTCGTACTTGGCAGCCAACTGGTGCAAGGTCGCTTTGCCCTCGCTTAACCAACGCTGTTTGAGAATATCCTGGCTGCGGTCGTCCAGTTGCTCCATCGCAGAACCCAAGCGCCGGTTTGAAGATTCTGTCCAATCCTGTTTTTCCAGCAACAGTACCGGGTCATTAAGCCTGGTGTCCTCGAGGTAATTCACCGGGGCCTGGAACGCCTTGTCATCGTCGTCATCGACGCCCATATCAAAAGATGCATCATGAGCGCTGAGCCGACCTTCCATCTCCCGCACTACCCGGGCTTCAACACCCAGGTCCTCGGCGATAGTATCGACCTCATCATTGGTCAACCAGGCCAGGCTTTTCTTGGCGCCACGCAGGTTAAAAAACATCTTGCGCTGTGCCTTGGTCGTCGCAATCTTGACGATACGCCAGTTGCGTAGAATAAACTCATGCATTTCGGCCTTGATCCAATGCACAGCAAAGGACACCAGGCGCACGCCTTTTTCCGGGTTAAAGCGTTTGACTGCTTTCATCAAGCCGACGTTACCTTCCTGGATCAAATCCGACTGGGACAGGCCATAACCGGAATAGCTTTTAGCGATGTGTACGACAAAACGCAGGTGCGACATGACTAGCTGCCGGGCAGCATCAAGATCCTCATTGTAATAGAGTTTCTCGCCCAGCTCGCGCTCCTGCTCCACTGTTAAAATGGGGATACTGGACACCGTCGTAATATATGCAGCAACATTGCCGCCAGGTGCCATGTTATCCACAGTTTGCAAGTAGTTCATTCAGTTACTCCATAAAAATCGGGGATCGATATTAACATTCTTTACTACGACTGCCAATACTCTAAAAAGTTTGTAATAACCTGCAGTTAGCCCGATTTAGCGAGGTTCAATCGCCGCCAAATGCCGTCCAACCGCGAGCCAGGCTCCGATCACACCCAAAAGCCCGCTAACTAACAATAATAGTGCCGTATACGTAAAACCCAACCCCGACAGATCAAAATCACCCCGATATGCTTGCACTAAACGGTCTACCGGCCCGCTCAACAACACCAGTACCAGGCTAATAAGCACCCAGGCCATGATGCCGCCACCGAGTCCGTACCATATGCCGGAATACAGAAAAGGCCTGCGCACAAATGCATTGGTGCCGCCGACCAACTTGATCACAACGATTTCCTCGCGCCTGGATTCGATCGACAACCGGATGGTGTTGCCAATCACCAGCAGCACCGCCAGGGACAACAATAGACCCAGCATCAGCACCGCGCGCTGCCCCAGCTCCATCAAGCTGTAGAGCCGCTGCACCCACTCAAGATCCAACTGCGCCTGTTCAATCCCTGCGATCTGGCGCAGTTCCTCCAGCAGTTTCCGGGCGACGACGATATCCGGCGTGACGGTATCCGGTTGCACGATAATCACGGCTGGCAATGGGTTGTCGTCGAGGTACTCCAGCGCTTCACCAAACCCGGAGAGCTCGCGAAATTCCGCTAGCGCGGCGTCACGGGATATATATTCGGCCGACTGCACATCCGGGCGCCGATGCAGCCGCTGCGCTAATGCACGGCCATCTTCCTCGCTAATATCCATCCGCACGTAAACCGATATTTGTACCGCGCGATCCCAACCGGCGCTGAGTTGCTGGGCGTTTTGCAGGAACACAAACAAGCCGGCTGGCAGGGCGAGTGCGATGGCAATCACCATCCAGGTCATCAGGCTGGGAATCGGGGTCTGTAGCAACCGACGCAGGCTGACCATTGCCATCAGGCGATGGTTTGCAATATAGCTGCGCAGGCGATCGGTGAATTTAATCCGCGACTGCTGCGCACCGCTATCCTTGCGCCGTTCCATATATTTGGGCAGTGCGGACTGCGAGCCCGCGCGCCGATCCTGCTCGAGCCTAGATCGCATAGTGTAATCCTCCTGCGAACAGGCCCGCACAATCTCGGCAGACCACCTGCAAATAAAGGGAGCTAGCGACCATCGGTAATCATCCGCCCATCTTTCAGGGTCATTATACGACGGTTCATGCGCGCAATCAGTGACAAATCGTGGGTTGCAACCAATACCGACACACCGACCTGGCTGAATTGCTCAAACAGGTTCATGATTTCCGCCGACAGTTGCGGATCCAGGTTGCCCGTCGGCTCATCCGCAAGCAGCAGGGCGGGTTTATTAACCACGGCCCGGGCGATCCCGACCCGCTGCTGCTCACCACCGGACAGTGCCAGCGGATTCAGGTTTTCCTTGCTCAGCAGGCCCACCTTATCCAGCGCGGCCCGCACACGCCGACCGATATCACGCGGCTGGGCGCCTGCGATAATCAGCGGCAGGGCAACATTGTCGTAAACGTTACGGTCGAAAAGCAACTGGTGATCCTGGAATACCAGCCCGATGTGACGCCGGTAGTAGGGTATCTGGCGGCGCCGAATCCGGTTTAGGTTTTTGCCCGACACCATCACCTGGCCACGGGACGCGCGCTCGATCAGCATGATCAGCTTCAGCAGGGTACTCTTGCCGGCGCCGGAATGCCCGGTAAGAAACGCCATCTCGCCATCATCCAGGCTGAAGTTAACCTGGCTCAGGGCCTCGTAGCCGCTGGCATAGCGCTTACTGACGTTCTCGAAGTTAATCATCGTGGGCAGGCGTGTTATTTATCCGGTCGCAAGAATTTATCATTCAAACAGCGCTTCCACAAACTGCTCGGCATCAAAGGGTTTCAAATCATCAATCTTTTCACCGACTCCGATAAAGCGGATCGGCATGTGCATTTGCCGGGCGACGGCGAAGATCACGCCACCTTTGGCCGTGCCATCGAGCTTGGTCATTGTTATGCCCGTGACGCCTACCGCGTCATTAAACAAACGCGCCTGGCTTATCGCATTCTGCCCGGTACCGGCGTCCAATACCAGCATCACCTCATGGGGCGCGGCACCGTCGAGCTTCGCCATTACTCGTTTAATCTTGGTCAGCTCCGCCATCAAATGATCTTTGTTCTGCAATCGACCCGCTGTATCCGCGATCAATACATCCACACCCCGCGCCCGCGCCGACTCCAATGCATCATAAATCACCGAGGCACTGTCCGCGCCGGTGTGCTGCGCCACCACTGGAACATCGTTACGGTTGCCCCACTCCTGCAGCTGCTCTACCGCCGCCGCCCGGAAGGTATCGCCGGCCGCCAGCATCACGCTGCGCCCTTGCGCCTGCAGGTATTTGGCAAGTTTGCCTATGGTGGTGGTCTTGCCAGCACCATTGACGCCAACCATCAGGATCACGAAAGTCTCGTTTGCCTTGACCTCAAGATGCCGGGAACAGGGCTCCAGCAACGCCTGCAGTTCATGTTTAAGGCGGGCAAACAGGCGCTCTGGATCCTTAAGTTCGTCTTTGCGCAATTGCTCGGTTAAGCGATCAACAATATATTGGGTCGCATCGATGCCCACATCCGCCATCAGCAGTTGCGACTCTATGTCCTCCAGCAACTCCTCATCGATCGCCTTGCGGCCCTGGAACAAACCACTCAGGCCATCCGAGAAATTTGAACGTGTTTTCGCCAGCCCCTGGCGCACGCGTGTAAGCACGGATTGGCTTTCGACAACAGCGTCGGCGGCCTCCTGTGCAGACTCGGAAACTGCCAGGGCTGGCTCGGCCCCGGGTAGCCCTGGCTCGACAACCAAGTCGACTTCCACCGTTTCAGGTTCAGCGGCATCTTTAGCCAACTCAACCTCAAGTGCTTCAGGCGCTGGCTCAAAAGGTTGTGCCAGCGGGACTGGTCGCCGGGTGAGGGTTGGTGGCCTGGAAGCCTTGCGCGACGCCAGGTCAAACACCATGGCAAGCGCGGAAATAACAAGAATGGCCAGGCCAATCAGGCCAGCCGTATCAGTTAACAGGATTGAATCCATAGAATTGCAATGACTCCAGCTTAATTTGGCTGCATGGCGGGCACGCTGTTGTCCCGCAAAATCGGGTATCCTAACATTTGTGCCAGAGATGCTGTAGCATCATCGGTGAGTATGCAGCGAAATCCGTAGCGGCGGAAAGGATCAAAATTTTGGCCACACAAGAACCTCGCTTTAGCCGGCGTTTTTTGACCATACTAATACTGGTCACCAGCATGGCGATAGCGCTGCTGACGCGACTGGAAGATCGCTCCGCCAACGATGCCGAACCTGCGCCCCCCGACCTGCCTGAGGCCTCGGCTCCCGCGCTCGATATTGCGCCCGACCAGCCCGTCACCCCGAATACCGAGCCCGGGCCCTGAACCAATGCCCGCCAAACCATCCCACCGCAGCGGTCCCAAGCGCGGCGTCCGCCGATCAGAAAACAAGCTGCGTATCATCGGTGGCAAATACCGCGGCCGCAAGCTCGACTTTCCTGCAGTAGAGGGATTGCGCCCGACTGCGGACCGAGTGCGGGAAACGCTGTTCAACTGGCTTGCACCAACCATTGCACAGGCTCGCTGCCTTGATTTGTTTGCCGGCAGCGGCGCACTCTCCCTGGAGGCAGTATCACGAGGCGCCGGTGAGGTAGTCATGCTGGATCGATCACGTATGGTAACCGGGCAATTGCAGCAGCATTTGGCGACACTCGATGCTAAAAATGCACAGGTAATCACTGCCGATGCGCTGCAGTGGCTGAGCCGCGCGGAGGAACAGCAGACCGGCCCCTATGACATCGTATTCCTGGACCCACCGTTCCATAGCGACCTATTGCCCTCTTGCTGCCAACTACTGGAAAAAAGCGGGTTACTGCATCCAGGCAGCTTTATCTACATCGAATACGAGATTTCATTGCAGCCAACTCTACCTCCCCGCTGGGAATTACACCGCTCGAGCAAGGCGGGACAGGTGGCCTATGCGCTGTATCGCGTATCAGGTGCGGCGTAATGATGATTGAGGAACAGCTACGAATTCAGTACTATCGCTGCTGGGGAAGCCCTAGAACCCGATCCCGGAACAGCGATACATGAGCACAATCAAGACCGCAATATATCCAGGCACCTTTGACCCTATAACCAATGGTCATACGGATCTTGTGGAGCGCGCCGCGCGCCTGTTCGATGAAGTAATCGTCGCGATCGCCAGTAGCCCCAAGAAAGGCACATTACTGGAGCTTGGGCAGCGCACGGAGCTGGTCAGGGAAGTATTAGGGCATCTGGAGAATGTCAGGGTTGTCGGCTTTGACACCCTGCTGACCCGGTTTGCCCAGGAGCAGGGCGCCTCAATTATTATTCGCGGCTTGCGGGCAGTTTCTGATTTTGAATACGAGTTTCAGTTGGCCCTCATGAATCGCGCCCAGTATCCCGATATAGAAACGGTGTTCCTGACGCCCTCCGAGCAATACTCATATATTTCGTCCACCCTGATCAGGGAAATCGCGACCCTCGGCGGGGCGGTTTCCCAGTTTGTGCATCCGGCCGTTGCCAAGGCGCTTGCCGAGCAACTCGACTAACCAGCCTTCCTGAAACCGGAACACACCATGGCGTTAATGATTACCGATGAATGCATCAATTGTGATGTCTGTGAGCCCGAATGCCCCAATGAGGCGATTTATCCGGGAGAGCTGATCTACGAGATTGACCCGCAACGCTGCACCGAGTGCGAGGGGCATTTTGACATTCCCCAGTGCCGTGAAGTGTGCCCTGTTGATTGCATACCGCTGAATCCGGAATATGCAGAAAGCAAGGAAGAACTATTGGTGAAATATCGGCGCCTGATGGCCGAAGTCGGCTAG
>CAXMOT010000043.1:0-9883 GCA_964195105.1 uncultured Gemmatimonadales bacterium
GTCATGTGACCGTGTGTTGAGCAGCAAATACCTCAGCAAGCAGCTTGAATCTGCGACGTTAATCAATCGCGCCATTATTCAAAGCAAGCAAGCTGACTATACCGGCGCTGAAGAAAGTGTGACACGCGCTTTGCAGGTTTCGCCTGGTTTAGAAAATGCGGAAGTGTTGTTGAGCCAAATCGAGCGTCTCTCTGCGAACGCTAATCAACATGCATCGCACCAGGCCGCCGAAACAGACGTTACTGCGAAGCAAATTTAATAATGAAAATGAACGGGGTCGGTGACAGTTGGGAATATCTACATTTGTCATCGATCCCCTGCATTATGGGCTCGAGCCATGAATTTTTGTATGAAGCAAACGGCGGGATTAAATTTTGGACAGGTTAGGTTGGTTAAAAAATAATCCCTCCGTCCCCTTTAATTGTATTAATTGCATCCCCTTTAACACGTCATCAGTTCAGGCTGTTCCGCTGATATGGGTCGGCCTACCGTCAGCAGTTCCCGCAACGGCTCGGCCATTTCATTAAAGGATGAATCGGGTTGGGCTCCCAGCGCATCTGGAACCTTGGCGAAAAAGCAGCGACCCGCAGCAGCGGCGACGATATCGAATATCTCCCCATCAGAAAAACCCAACCCCTGCAGTTCCTGTATGTCGGCATCGATTACGGTAGAGGAATCCTGCGCAACCTTTCCGGCTAACCGCATCATGGCTTTTTCGGCCGGGGTAAGGGGGCTGTTGTCATCTCCCGTGATGATGGCCGACAGCTCTTCCGGGGTATAATACTTCCCAATCAGCTTCTTGCCGTGGGCCAGGGAACAGTAGGAGCTATTGATCGCCATGGCGGCGGCAATGGTAATCAAGCCATAGGATTTAGTATCAATATTCTGGCGGATGGCCACCTGCAAACTCGCCCAGGCTTGCATCACGTCGGGACGGTGGCAGAACACCTTGGCGTAGTTGGGAAGGAAGCCCAGGGCACCCTGCTGGCGCTCGTAGAGTTCGCGGACTTCCCCTGTGGCTTCGCTTGCCGGAGTCGTATCGATAAATGCCATTGCGTTATGTCCTATTAAGGTTGGTAATTGCTGGTTTGGGTTGTCTGCATCCTGGTTTCCTCAGACGCTCTTGCGCGGATGTAACCACTGGGGCAACAACGCCGCGGGGTCTATACGGACAGCATCGTTGTATTCGATACCCAGCGCCTTCAGGCGACGCTGCAAGCTGCCGTACTGGTAGGCTTCAAAAAGGTCGGTGCCGCCACCAATATGTTCTCCCCCCACAAACATCTGAAGGATGGTCGGTGTTCCCAGGCGCTGGGCCAGTACTTCGCGAATCTTGCCGCCGCGATTGTCCTGCTGGTACGCCACCGAATCGAGGTCGACACTCTGGTAGGACACACCCAGCACCTTGAATAGCTTGCGCACCGACCAGCAGAACTCACACCATTCCAGGGCGTACATCAATACGGGCTCCTGGGCGATGGCATCCTCTACGAGGGAACTCGCCTCGGCATCCAGCGTCAGGTTAGCCGTGGGCAGTGCCACAGGCGCTACAGGGGCCGGCGGCGCAAACTGATAGCCGGGGGTAGATCTCGAAAGCATCACTTCTTCACCGCTCATATCCTCGCAGATATCGCCAAACAAGGGAGTGGATAAGTATCTCTCGCCTGTATCCGGCAACATACACACAATATTAGTGCCGGCGGCGGACCGCTCGGCCACCTGCAGGGCGGCTGCGAGGGTGGCGCCACTGGATATGCCGACGAAAATCCCTTCCTTACGGGCCAGGTCTTTGGAAAGCCGCAGTGCATCATCACCGGCTACGGGGACGATCTCGTCGATGAGTTCACCCAGCAGCGCATCCTCGGCGAGGCGAGAGACAAAGTCCGGACTCCAGCCCTGCATCAGGTGGGGCCTGAAACTCGGATGGCTTTGTGTCAGGCTGCCATCAGGTTCGCGCAGTTGTGGTATGCCGCTGCCAAGGAGCTGTGCATTATCAGGCTCGACTGCGACAATTTGGGTGTCCGGGTCGGCTGCCTTTAGGCCCCGTGCCACTCCCTTTAACGTACCACCAGTGCCAAAGCCGGAAACCCAATAATCCAGCTTCTCTCCCTCAAAATCGGCAATGATTTCCTGGGCGGTAGTCTCGGTATGGATATCCGCATTGGCCTCGTTTTCAAACTGTCGACACAGGTAGTAGCCATGGGTATTGGCGAGCTCAACGGCCTTGTTGAGCATACCGGTGCCCTTTTCCGACGCTGGCGTCAGGACGACTTTAGCGCCGAGAAAACGCAGCAGCTTGCGCCGCTCGACACTGAAATTCTCCGCCATGGTGACCACCAGGGGGTAGTCCTTTTGTGCACACACCATCGCGAGGCCGATGCCGGTGTTCCCGCTGGTGGCTTCCACAACGGTCTGGCCGGGCTGGAGGGCACCGCTCTGCTCTGCGCGCTCAATGATGGCTCGGGCCATGCGGTCCTTGACAGAGCCCATGGGATTGAAGGACTCGACCTTCACATAGACGTTCACGCCCTGCGGTGCCAGCTTCTGTAATTTTACCAATGGTGTGTTGCCGATGGTGTCCAATATATTGTCGTAGCGTGACATAACAATCTCCCGGTATGTATTACGTTAGTGGTTTGATAAACTCGTTACCGATGCAGCACAGTCTGGTCACTTTGCGACGTAGTGACCGTTAGAACTACCGTGGTTTTTCACCGAATGGCATGGTTTTTACGCAAATTGCTTTTTGGTGCACTTACCCGCATTCGACCGGGAAATAGTGAGTTCTTGGAATTAACCTCATCCCACAGCTTGCAGGCACGTCATGACGGAACTGAAGATACGTGTACTTGGTGATCTCGAAGTCATTCGAGGCGGAGACGTGCTTAACCTGCCGCCATCCAAAAAAACGCGCGGGCTGCTGGCCTACCTGGCCCTGAACCAGCGCTCCTTCCGCCGAGAGCAGTTGTGTGAGCTATTGTGGGAAATCCCGGATGATCCGCGCGGCTCGCTGCGCTGGAGCTTATCCAAAATCAGGAAACTGGTGGACCACGAACAACAGCCACGCATTATTGCCAACCGCACCAACGTCTCCTTTGATGCCAGCAATGTGGATATAGATGCTTGTTCGCTCCATGCGCTAGCCGAAGGCAAGCTGGACGACATGGGCACGGACGCTATTCAACAAGCGGCGGATACTTACCAGGGCGGCTTCCTTGAAGGCCTGGATCTACCTAACTTTCATGACTTTTACACCTGGTGTATTGGGCAGCGTGAACACGTGCTGCGCTCGCAGACGACGCTGTTAAAAGCATTGTTGCTGCGCCTGGGCCATCAACCTGAACAGGCGCTCGACTACAGCAACCGGCTAGTCAGCCTGCTGCCCTACGACGAAGCAGCAAGAGTCTCCTTAATACAGTTGCTGGTGCAACTCGACCGTATGCAGGAGGCGGAACAGCAGTACCGCATGGGCCTGCGCCTGCTGGAGGAACTGGGAGTGGAAGATTCCGGTATCCTGTACCGCGCCTGGCGGGGTACCCCCGGCGCAGCGGCGAAAAAGCCAGGGGCTACAGAATCTGGAATTGATACCGCCGAGGTCAAAAGGAAACCTGCCAAAGCGTTTGGCGCCGCCCCATCGATGGATAAAACGCTGGTAGGGCGCGACCGGGAACTTGAAATCCTCACGGCGCTGTTTAATGAAGTTGCCGAAACCAGTGTTGCGAGGGTACTACTGATTCGCGGCGATCCAGGCATTGGTAAAAGCCGCTTGCTGCATGCTGCGGCCGCCCTGGCACGGGAACATCGGGCCGGTATTCTCAAAGCTGATGCCTTCGAGTCTGAGCTCATCCGGCCCTTTGCCGTTTGGAATGATGCCTTGCGCCGTTCCCTGCCTGGTAATTCTACCAGCGCTCTGTTGGGTAGCGGTGAACGCATTACCCGGGACCAGGTATTTGCCAGCCTCAGCGACCTGATGTGTGAACAGACTGAAAAACGCCCGGCCGTCGTCCTGTTTGATGATGTGCAATGGTGTGATGAATCCAGCGCCGGCGCCCTGCACCACGTGCTACGGATTAACCCCAGGCGCCCGATACTGATCGTGGCCGCCGCCAGGGAGACCGAATTGCGGGACAATGCCGCCGTACAGCAGGTCATCCGGGGCTTGCGCCATGACAACCTGTTGCAGGAAATGAAGCTGGAGCCCCTGTCCGCGAGCGCCATCCATGAACTCATTGTCAACCAGGCGCCTCAAGTCGACGCGGGCAAGCTCAGCAAAGAGTGCGCCGGAAACCCGCTCCTGGCAATTGAGTTGGCACGTGCCGAAGCGGAAGGTGACACTGGCAGCTCGCTAAAGGAGTTGTTCCGCGAGAGGATGTCGCGCCTGGATGAAGACGCCGTTGCGGTCCTGTTATGGGCAGCGGTTTTGGCGCCACGTATTAACATTAAATACCTGGAGCAGATCACTGGCCTGGAACGTGACCGTATCGATGCCTCCGTGGAGGCGGCCGAGCAACAGGGCATCTTGCATCCGGGAGAGCGAGGGTTGCGCTTTTCCCACGACCTGATTGCAAAGGCTGTCTACGCAGAGATTTCCCCGGCCCGGTTACAGATGATGCATCGGCGAGCGGCGGAGTTGCTGGAGGTCGATGCAGCCCTGGATCTGGAGCTTGCCGCCGACCTCGCCCACCATGCCCCCAAAAGCGGTGATCCGGCCCTGGCTGCCAAGGCCATGGTATTTGCGGGCAGGCTATGCCTGCGTTTTTATGCGAACGAAGACGCCCTCGCCCTCTATCAGCGCGGGCTGGATTTCGCTACCCAACTCGGCACTGCGGATCGCGTGTGCCGAACCCTGGAACTTTGCGATGTCCGCCTCAGCGCAGCTCCGCTCGAAGACTGGGAAACCGCCGCGAAAGAATATATCGACCTCGCAGAGCAAGCCCTCGATCACGGTGCGTTGCCGCATGCCCGTCTCGGCTATCAAATGGCCAGCTATGTGCGCTGGGCGCATGGACAATGGTCGGACGCCCGGCGCAACTCTTTGCAGGCCGAACGGGTGACCCGCACGGGGACAGACGAACAACAGATCATCGGAATGGCGGAAGCCGCCAAATGCCTTGCCCTGCTGGAACGGGATTTATCCCAGGCGGACGCCCTGGTGATGGAAGCCCGATCGCTGGCTGAACGCAATCGCATCAACTGTGCCGCCATCCCGGTTTGCCTGGGAATTCTGCGCTATTATGAAAACCAGGTCGATGATGCTGTGGAACACCTGGAAGACGCTCGCACGATATGCAAGGCCCAGGGAGACCGGCTCAGCGAGTACATGGTAAATGAGTATTTGACCATGATAGAGATCGAACGTGGCGATTATGCCGCGGCAAAAATTCACTGCAACACATTAATCGACATCGGCACGCGGATACGCGAAGGGAGCGAGCGTCCCTTCGCGGTAGCGCTGGATGCCCTGTGTCAATATGGCCTTGATGCCGAGGACCCGGGCCTCGATGCCGTGATGGAGGAGTTGCGCGTCGCCGATGCCAAACAACGCCTGGCCTACGTGCTGAACCGGTCCGCCATTCTGGATCTCCGACACCAGCGGCAGGAAATCGCGCTGGCCCGCGCCACCGAGGCACTGCAAATTGCACAGCTAATGGAACGTCCCTCCGAGATATTACAGGCGCATATCACCCTGGCCACAGTCCAGCGCAATTTAAACCAGGATGCGGAGGCGGAACACATCAAGGCAGCGCGCGAGTTAGCGGCAGGACCCGTCGCCAGGTGGGCGCGTGAGCGCGCTGAGCAGATACTGAATTCGTAATTATCAAATGGTTGGAGTACTACCCATGGTCCACGTTGTACTGGAACGTAAATTCACCACCGCAATGACCCCGGCTGATTTTGACAAGATGGCAATGGGAATGGTCGATTGCTTGCCACTGTATCGCGCCACCTGGCACGAAAGCCTGTTGGGATACGATGACGGCAACCTGCTGTGTGTCTTCGAGGCACCCGATGCCGAATCGATACGGATGGTCTCACGCAACGATGGCGCGCAGTATAAGGTTGCCTGGCAGGGCACCCTGCACGACATCGACGCGGCCCGGGGCCCTAATGTGGTCGTTGAGAGACGCTTCGACGAGCCCGTGACTGTTGAAGAAGTGCAGGCGCTGGAAGATGCCGGCGCCTGGTGTATGGACCTACACAATGTCACCTTCCTGCGCACCTATTTCTCAACTGATCGAAAGCGCATGATCTGCCTGTATCAAGCCCCCGACGCCGAATCGGTCCGCTTGGCCCAACGGCAGGCCAAAATGCCCGTCGAGCGTGTTTGGGCCTGCCGGCACTACTCGCCAGCCCATCACGCAGACAGCTAAACGGGCGCCGTTCTTCCCTTAATAATCCAATAAAACCACGCTAGACCACCCCAGACCACGAAAAAACCGCAATTACCACGCGGACTTCCACGCATGTTTCCACGCCCGGGCCCGAAGATGGTTCCACTGGCACAGGCAATACCGCCGCGCCAGACAACCAAACCAACTTTGGAGCACAACCATGAATATGCAAGCAAACATGAGTCCTTACACCAAGATTGTTAACAACGGCGTGAACGTCGACGCACTGTTGGACGCCCGTGCAGCTTTGACCGAAGCACCGGAGGCTGCACAATTTGAATGGCGCGCTACCTGCGAATGGATCAATGGCACCCACAGTCACTCGGAAGTGGAACAGTTTTTTGGCCTGGGAGAAGGACAGTCGCATAAACGTTGCTTCAAATTCGATGCCGACCATCCGGAAATTTTTGCTTCCGAGGACAATGGCGCCACCCCGGTAGAATACGTTCTCGTGGGCCTGGCCAGTTGCCTGACCGCCGGCGTCGCCTCTGTCGCTCAACACCGCAACATCCAGCTCAACTCGGTTAGGGCCACAATAACAGGCGATATGGATATCCAGGGCATCCTGGGCGTTGACAGCGATGTTCGTAACGGCTTCCAGGGGATTAAGGTTATCTTCGAGATCGATGCGGATGCCTCACCCGAAGACATCGAAGCCGTGGTCGCACAATCCCAGAAGCGTTCTGCGGTTTACGACCTCATTACCAACCCAACCCACGTCACCGTCGAGACAAGAAGGTGAAACAACTCGGCAACCATAAAGCCGCCCGCGAGGTCACCACCGTTATCATCGGTGCTGGCCACGCGGGACTGGCAATGAGCCATTGCCTGACCCAGCGCTCCATCGACCATGTGGTCCTGGAGCGTGGCGAAGTAGCGAACTCCTGGCGCCACGAGCGCTGGGACTCGCTGCGACTCTTGACGCCCAACTGGCAAAGCCAATTGCCTGGACATCACTACGAAGGCATGGACCCCAACGGCTTTATGTCCATGTCCCAGGTAGTAGATTTTATCAGCGACTACGCCGGCACCAGCTCAGCGGCGATCTATACGCATACCTCGGTCACCGCGGTTTACCCGCGAGACAACGGCTACAGCGTCTCGACCAACCGTGGCGAGTGGCACTGCCAAACGCTGGTAATAGCCAGTGGCGCATTTAATACTCCGGTTGTACCGGCCGTTAATGCCGCTTTACCGCCGGAGATACAAACCCTGACGCCAAACCAATATCGAAATCCACAACAATTGGCCGACGGTGGCGTGCTGGTCGTCGGCGCCGCCGCAAGCGGCTTGCAAATCGCTGATGAAATACAGCGATCGGGACGCCCTGTTACCCTCGCCGTCGGGGAGCATGTGCGGATGCCCCGCAGCTACCGTGGCAGGGACATCTTGTGGTGGATGGCGCTAACGGGCCTGCTCGATGAGCGCTTTGACGAAGTAGACGATATCAAACGTGCCAGGCGGGTATCTTCTTCCCAGCTTGTCGGGACTTCCGAAGGTGTCACCCTGGATTTAAATACGCTGACCGATCGCGGTGTGAAACTGGTAGGTCGTTTGGCAGGTGTTCATAACAACACCGCCCAGTTCTCCGGATCATTGGCGAACAATGCCAAGCTCGCCGACCTGAAAGTGGGTCGTCTGTTGGGCGGCATTGACGAGTGGATAAATGACAATGGCTGGTCCGGCGATGTCGAGGCACCCGATCGCCCTGCCCCTACCCGCCTAGACACCTCGCCAACCCTGGAAATGAAGCTGGCCAGCGGCGAGATAAAAACCGTCCTCTGGGCGACCGGGTTCCGGCCGGATTACTCCTGGCTCAAGGTACCGGTACTGGATAGAAAGGGTATGCTATGCCATGACGGCGGCGTGGTAAGCGCCCCCGGCATGTATGTCATGGGACTGCCATTTTTGCGACGCCGTAAATCAAGTTTTATCTACGGAGCCACAGACGATGCGCGGGACCTGAGCGACCACCTGGTTGGCTATGTGAATGAGTCATATCGAAGTCGGCTGGTTGCTATGGGCTGAGCACTTGGATATTTGGGGCCAGCGTAAAAATAAAATAGCGCCTAATGGTTCGAGAAATAATTATTACTTTGAGCCCAATTATTCTTAGCCCAATTTAGACAGGTCTTCGATAAGGGCCTCCAGATTACGGGAGCCATGGATGAAATCCAGCACTAAAATACCATCAGCAGTATTACGGTAAATGATGTAATGACGGCGTTCGCGATAGTACTCAAGATCGCTGACATCAGGTTTACCGCAAAGCAGGGTATTACAAGGTCGACCGTGGGGCACTTCGTCTACGGCAAGAGAGAATAGCCGAGCTATCAGCTGATCTTTATATTTAATCGCCGGATCAATACCGAAAAGATCAATCGTCCAGCCAATGACTTCTTCTAATCTCTGCTCCGCCTGTGGGGATAAGCGGTAACTCCTCATAAACCACGCTTTTTAACAGTGCGTTTAAATGCCCGTTCAATCGCTTCTTGACCCGTACCTTCGGCAAATTCTCCGCGTTCGACCTGGTCAAAACCTGTGATAACACCTGTCTGTATATCAGCCAACTCGGCCTGACGACGCTGGACTTGATCTTCCAGCAGGCGCAAACCTTCGCGCAGCACCTCACTCGCATTCTGGTAGCGGCCAGCGGCTACCAGCTCGCCTATAAAGGCCTCTTGTTTGTCAGTTAGAACAACATTTCGTGTTGGCATAGATCACCTCATTCGTTACTTTTCAGATAGTAGCACCATTGGCAATATATGCCAATCTGCCTATCGGAGGATCAAGGAGTTAGAGTCTCTCGATTCCAGGGGAAATAACTATGACGCCCTATCCCCAACCCACTAGCTTCGCTTTCAGCTTCGACCGTTAACCGCCCCGACTTCCCCCGCCTAACCATTTTACTGCCGTGGTAAGCGTGCCCTTTCCGCTTCCTTGAGCTGCAGCAATCAACGATACGATATTTGGGGGAAGCTCAGTGTAAAAATTAAATTGCGCCTAATGGTTGGAGAACATGATTTTTACTCTGACCCAATTATTGTCCCAAAATTTTGAGAACCGGACAGAATTACCGGACGTCAGTGATACTACGCGCGCAGCCCAAAAAACTGATATACCCTTTAATAACAACACCTTAAGATATTTTTTCATTTCTGGCACGCCCCTTGCAATACCTTCTGTGTAACACTTAAACTTACTTACACCTGGAGAACGAAATGACTAAATTAAACAAAACCATGATGTTACTTGCCCTCACTCTGCCACTGCACGCAACGGGTGCATTTGCCGGATCAACCCATATGAGCATTGGTGCGATTAACGAAAACGCCGAGACCTGTTATCAACAGACTGTCGCTGCCAATGAAGGCGCCGATGCCGACACCCTTAGCGTAAAGTCATGTGACCGTGTGTTGAGCAGCAAATACCTCAGCAAGCAGCTTGAATCTGCGACGTTAATCAATCGCGCCATTATTCAAAGCAAGCAA
>CAXMOT010000044.1:0-8795 GCA_964195105.1 uncultured Gemmatimonadales bacterium
CGTTCTCCAGAATACCTACGCGGGTTTCCATGGGGGACACGTTAATCAATATTTCTTCACTCACACGGCGTCCTCTCTGATTAGTTTGTTTAATGTCAGCGTGTCATACAAGGTTTCTGGCCAGACGCCACGCGCAGACAATGACCCAAGTCCTTGGCAAGCGAGGGGAACACCGCCAGAAGCCTTGTAGGGCACGCCCTTGGCGTTCTGACATGCATCAAACCAACCGGAAAGGCCGCTAACCTATCCTTCCCGATGTGATGACCCGTTCACCGCTGCCCGCGATGCATTGCCCCACAAGTCAGTGATTCCAAATAGTTACCCCGAAACTCTCAAGCAAACCGGCGGTCTCCAGCAGGGGCAACCCTACCACCCCGGAGTAACTACCTTCCAGGTGCGCGACAAACGCTGCTCCAAAACCCTGTATCCCATAACCTCCCGCTTTATCGCGAGGCTCGCCGGTTTGCCAATAGACTTCGCACTCCCGGGTCGATAATGCCCGAAACCCGACCCGCGTTTTGACCAGGCAATACTCCTCTAACTGGCCCCGTCGTACCGCCACAGCAGAATATACCTGGTGAATTGAGCCGGAAAGTTTTTTCAACATCTGCAACGCTTCCTGTTGCCCTTCCGGCTTGCCGAGGATCTCATCGCCAATAACGACCGCCGTATCCGCCCCCAGCACCGGCAATGCCAAGGCATGCTCCGATTGCTCCCAACCGGACAGCGCCTTGGCTCGAGCAATCCGCACCACATAAGCAGCGGCGGTTTCCGCCCCGTCGACCGCTTCGTCGATGTTAATCGAGAGGACTCTATACAATACCCCTAACTGACCAAGAAGTTCACGCCGACGCGGCGATGCCGATGCTAAATACAGCTCGGGCGCGGGGCCGTGTGCGGTCGTGGCGACCATTCGGTTCCCGACCATCACAACGATATCCTCACTACTGGACCGAATAGGAACGGCGCACACCGCGCAGCAATACGAATATCCAGGGCCACAACAAGGCGCTCATAAATGCCGGCACCAGGAACATCAGCGTTTGTACGGATCCACCCAGGATGCCCTTGATCCAATGCGAGACAATCTGGTTAATCGCCACCAACAGGAATACGAACATCGCTTGCTGAAGCCAGGTGAACATTCGCACCCGCCGATACAGCAACAACATAATATAGGCGACCAACGTCAGGGCGAGCGCATTCAGGCCCAGCATACTGCCCTCCAGCACATCGAGCAGAATACCCATCACCCACGCCGTACCGAGGCCAATACGCTCCGGAATAGCGACTATCCAATACAGCAAAACCAGCACGACCCATTCCGGACGCCACCACTGCAGGCCCTCCGGCAACGGCAACGCGCTTAGCATCAGCGCCAGCAAAAACGACAGGATGATTACCCAGGTACCGCGCGCTCGATATGCCATCAGTCGCCTGCCCCTGTCGTATCATCCGTCGGCTGTGCGGTAATTACCCCGGCCGCGTCACCCTCGTCCGGCTTGGCCCGCGCCAGTATCAGGATAACCTCCCGGCTACGGGTCAATTGTGCGGTTGGCAATGCTGTCACCACAGCAAAGGGCTGACCCGGATCACGCCGCACGCTATCCACCACGGCGACCGGATAGCCATAGGGGAACCGTTCGCCCAGCGCCGAAGTTAACAGGACGTCACCTTTTTTGATGTCTGCAGTATCGGGCAGGTGAAGTAATTCGAGTTCATCGAAGATGCTGTTACCGGCCGCGATTGCCCTTACCCCGGTGCGGTTAACCTGCACGGGGGTGGCGTGCCGCGAATCGGTAATTAATAACGCACGGCTGGTATAACGGTTGACGGTGACGATTTGACCCATCACACCATAGGCGTCCAACAGGGGCTGGCCGACAAAAGCGCCATCGGCGCGACCTTTGTTGATAATCAATTCATGAGTGAAAGGCTCGGGGTCGACCCCGATAACTTCGGCAACCATCACCGCCTCATCGAGAACCGCTGAACTACGCAATAGTTCGCGCAGCCGGATATTCTCCGCCGTGAGGGCCTCCATCTTCTGCAGTTTGCGTTGCAGTATGAGCGACTGGGCTTTGAGTTCCGCGTTTTCCTCATGCAGGTCCTCATAATCCGTGCTAATCCGATTTGCCCAATTCCACACCCGGGTCGGCATATCCACGACAATTTGAATGGGTGCTACGAGGGTACTCAATGCCGATCTGACCGACTCCATCTGCTTGAAGCGGTAATCGGCAACCAGCAGTGCAATCGACAGAATGGCCAGGAAAAACATCCTGAAGCCAATGTCAGTATCCTTGGTAAATAGGGGCTTTATTTTAATACTCCGCCGAGGTTTTCAAGTCCCGCTTCAACACCAGCCAGATTGTACCACTAAGGTGATTTTTTACAGCAAAAACAGATGACTGGGACTAGATTACCGAATCCACCAGCAACAGCCGCTGCCCGCCCAACCAAGTGTAGTGCCCTAAAAACAAAAAAACCGCCTCCCGAAGAAAGCGGTTCTAAACCTGAACTTCAGTCAGGGCTAATCCATCGAGGACAGGTCGAGACCGTGATCGACCCATTCCAGGGCTTTGCCACCGCCACGCGCGACGCAGGTCAACGGATCATCCGCAATAATAACCGGCAGCCCGGTTTCTTCGCTGATCAGGCGGTCGATGTCGCGCAGCAGCGCACCGCCGCCGGTCAACACCAGGCCGGTCTCGGCAATATCCGAAGCCAGTTCGGGTGGCGACTGTTCCAGCGCGCTCTTGACTGCACTGACAATCGCACTCAAAGGCTCTTGAAGGGATTCCAGGACTTCGTTGCTATTCAGGGTAAAGCTACGCGGAATACCCTCTGCCAGGTTACGACCCCGCACGTCGATTTCGCGGATTTCATCACCCGGGTAGGCGCAACCAATTTCATGTTTGATGCGCTCGGCTGTCGCGTCACCAATCAGGCTGCCGTAATTGCGGCGCACATAGGAAACGATCGCCTCATCGAAACGGTCACCACCTACGCGCACGGATTCCGCATAGACGATGCCACTCAGGGAAATGATCGCGATCTCGGTCGTTCCGCCACCGATATCGATAACCATGGAACCGGTTGCTTCTTCAACCGGCAGGCCCGCACCAATCGCCGCTGCCATCGGCTCGTCGATCAAATGCACTTCGCGGGCTCCCGCACCCAACGCCGACTCCCTGATCGCACGCCGTTCCACCTGGGTGGACTTGCATGGCACACAGATCAATACACGGGGACTGGGTTTGATAAAATTGTTTTCATGCACCTTGCTGATAAAGTGCTGTAACATTTTTTCGGTGACCAGGAAGTCCGCAATAACGCCGTCCTTGAGGGGACGAATTGCGGTAATATTACCTGGTGTGCGACCGAGCATTCGCTTCGCATCCATACCCACCGCCGCGACGGTTTTCTGGCTACCCATTTGCCTGATTGCGACTACGGAAGGCTCGTTTAGCACAATTTCCTTATCGCGCACATAGATCAGTGTGTTTGCTGTACCTAGATCGATGGATAGGTCTGAAGAGAACAATCCACGTATTTTCTTGAAAATCGACATTAATTCTTGCCCTGAGAAGCGCCTGACCGGAGTAAATGCGCAAATGTATCAACGCAGGGGTTTTTGAGCAAGGAAGAAATGTGATAAGTTCTCCCTCTTTTTAGCGTCCCCTGCTAATGCGCCGTTTCGAGCGGCGACAATAAGACGCCGGGGGTTGCTAACCTTAGCTGAAACTTGCGAGACGCAGCATGACAATTGAACGAACAGACATAGAAAAAGTAGCCCACCTGGCCCGCATCGAAATTGATGAGAAAAGTATCGAAGGCTATACCCGCGACCTTGCCAACATCCTGAACCTGGTCGACCAGATGCAGGCGGTAAATACGGACGCCATCGAACCGATGGCGCATCCCATGGACGCCCTGCAACGACTCCGCCCGGACCAGGTCACCGAGACCGACCAGCGTGAGCACTTCCAGCAGATCGCCGTGGCAACCGAGGCCGGCCTGTATCTTGTTCCCAAGGTTATCGACTAACAGAGGCTAACGCACATGCACAACAAAACCCTGGCCGAATTAAGTCGCGGATTGGCATCCGGAGAGTTTTCCAGCGTCGAACTCAGCGAGCATTTTCTGGATCGAATCGAGCGTCTCGACCCAACATACAACGCATTTATTAGCGTTACCCGCGACAGCGCCCTGGCAAGCGCTAGACTGGCAGATGCCAACCGCGCTGCGGGCACGGCTACCCCGCTCACTGGTATCCCCATTGCCCATAAAGATATTTTTTGCACCAACGGCACCCGCACCAGCTGCGGATCAAAAATGCTGGATAACTTTATCGCGCCATACGACGCGACTGTGGTGGACAAGTTTAATGCTGCAGGTGCGGTTTGCATCGGCAAAACCAATATGGATGAATTCGCCATGGGGTCGTCCACCGAAACCAGCTTTTATGGTCCGGTAAGCAACCCCTGGGATACCGAGTGCGTACCTGGCGGCTCTTCAGGCGGCTCTGCCGCGGCCGTGGCTGCGCGTCTGGTCCCCATGGCCACCGCAACCGACACCGGCGGCTCCATTCGCCAGCCGGCTGCCCTGTGCGGCGTCACAGGACTGAAACCGACCTATGGCCGCGTATCACGCTGGGGCATGATCGCTTTCGCCTCCAGCCTGGACCAGGGCGGACCCATCGCCAGAACGGCGGAGGATTGCGCCCTCACCCTGCAGGCAATGGCTGGATTCGATACCAAAGATTCCACCAGCATCGATCGGGAGGTGCCGAATTACTCTGCCAATCTTGGGCAATCGATCGAGGGGCTGCGCATCGGACTGCCCACAGAATTTTTTAGCGACGCCCTGGATCCCCGGGTTGCCGAAGTCGTGCAAGGCGCAATCAGGGAATATGAAAAGCTGGGCGCGACGGTCAAGGAAATCTCCCTTCCCCACACCAACCTGTCGGTGCCTGTTTACTATGTGATCGCGCCGGCTGAATGTTCCTCCAACCTGTCACGTTTTGACGGGGTGCGTTTCGGTTACCGCTGTGAAAATCCCGACAATCTTGAGGACCTCTACAAACGCTCCCGCAGTGAGGGTTTCGGCACGGAAGTCAAACGCCGCATCCTGATCGGAACCTACGCGCTGTCCGCGGGTTATTATGATGCCTACTATCTGAAGGCCCAGAAATTACGGCGCCTTATCAAGGAAGATTTCGTCAGCGCATTTAATGAAGTTGACGTCATTATGGGGCCGACATCGCCCACCCCGGCCTTTAAGATCGGTGAAAAGGTGGATGACCCGGTCAGCATGTACCTGGCGGATATCTTTACCATCTCAACCAACCTGGCGGGGTTGCCGGGCATGTCCATTCCCTGCGGACTGGTGGATAATAAGCCGGTGGGCTTGCACCTGATCGGCAATTACTTCGACGAAGCCCGCCTGCTCGGGGTGGCGCATAGCTTCCAGCAAGCGACAGACTGGCACCAACAGGCCCCCGCAGGCATCGAATAGAAAACATCGAATAGCTGTTATTAGAGAAAAAGGCGCGCTGCCAAACAGCAAGTTATCGCAGCCGTAATTAAAGAGGTTATACAGTATGCAATGGGAAACAGTGATCGGGCTCGAAATTCATGTCCAGCTCGCCACCCGGTCCAAGATTTTTTCCGGGGCCAGCACGGCATTTGGCGCTCAGCCCAACACCCAGGCCTGCGCGGTCGATCTGGGCCTGCCCGGCGTGCTGCCGGTGGTGAACGAGGAAGCGGTGCGGATGGCGGTCACCTTTGGTTTGGCCATCGATGCGCAGATCGGTCGGCGCTCGGTATTTGCGCGAAAAAACTATTTCTACCCGGATTTGCCCAAAGGCTACCAGATCAGCCAGATGGAGTTACCGATCGTTGGCCCCGGTAACCTCGAAATCACCATGGAAGACGGCACCACCCGTGAGATCGGTGTGACGCGTGCGCACCTGGAGGAAGATGCCGGAAAATCCCTGCATGAGGATTTCCAGGGGATGACGGGTATCGACCTGAACCGTGCCGGCACACCACTGCTGGAAATCGTGTCTGAACCGGATCTTCGCTCGGCAAAGGAAGCGGTGGCCTACCTCAGGCAGGTTCATTCACTGATCCGCTACCTGGGCATTTCCGACGGCAACATGGCCGAAGGCTCGATGCGCTGCGACGCCAACGTTTCAATGCGCCCCATGGGCCAGGCCGAATATGGTACCCGCGCCGAGATCAAGAACATCAACTCCTTCCGCTTCGTGGAAAAGGCCATCAATTACGAAGTTGAGCGCCAGGTCGATGTGCTAGAGGGCGGTGGCAGGGTGGTGCAGGAAACCCGTCTGTACGATTCCAACAAGAATGAAACGCGCCCAATGCGCAGCAAGGAGGAAGCCAACGACTATCGCTACTTCCCGGATCCGGATTTGCTGCCGATCGAGCTGGACGAAGAGTATATTGAAGTAATCAAGGCATCACTGCCCGAATTACCCTACCAGAAACGGCATCGTTTCATCGAGCAGTTCGGGCTGAGCGCCTATGACGCCGACCTGCTTTCGAGCGCGCGGGAAATCGCAGAGTATTATGAAGCCGTGGTGGTTGCCGGTGGCGATGCCAAACTGGCCGCCAACTGGGTCATGGGCGAGCTGTCCGGCGCACTGAACAAGGGCAATACAGATATCCGCCAGAGCCCGGTCAACGCCGCGCAACTCGCGCTACTACTGCAGCGCATCCAGGACAATACCATTTCCGGAAAAATCGCCAAGACGGTCTTCGAAGCCATGTGGGAGACTAGTGAGGATGCGGACAACATCATCGAGTCCCGCGGCCTCAAGCAAGTGTCTGACAGTGGCGCGATTGAAGCCATGATAGACACTGTGATTGGCAACAGCGCGGCGCAGGTCGAAAACTATCGCAGCGCGGACGAAAGCAAACGGCCCAAAATGCTGGGTTATTTTGTCGGCCAGGTCATGAAAGCCTCGAAAGGCCAGGCCAACCCAAAGCAGGTGAATGAAATTCTGCTCAAAAAACTTAACTAATTGATCTAGAAGAATCCTATGGCACTAAAAAAAGACAAAGCAAAAGTCCTCGACGAGGTCCTTGACGAGCAGCGCATCCAGTCCTTCCTGGACATCAAATCACCGACCGGTGTGGATGAAGACTTTAACGTGCTGGAGAAAGCCTATCGGGGCATGCCGGCGGAATACTTTGGTACTTTCCTCGACTTCTTCATCGCGGCCGGGCGCAATATTGATGCCACCAACCCGGCGGACAAAACACTGCGCCAAATTGTTGCCACGCATGCAGAGTCACAGGATTACCTCGACGCATTGGATCATCACGGCGCTAGCAGCTAGATTAGCGCTGCGCTGAGCCGCTCAATGAATCCCGAGTACCAGGAGCGCGGCTACTTTGTCCTTAAAAGCCTGTTCAGTCCGGCCGAGCTGTGCAGCTTGCACAGCGTACTGCAGGACTTTCACTCGGCATGGCTGCGCGGCAACACTGAAGCGTATCAAAACGGTGTCTTGAATAGCGCGTACTTGACCGGCCCCAGGTATCTTGGCCCCGAACAACGGCTGTTACTGTTTCAATTCATCGCCAGGCGGCGACTAATGGACGTGTTGACCACTGTCATTCCTGACAACCCGGCCTTCATGAATACGCAGCTGTTCTTTAATCCGTCGAATCCACAACAGCGCAATTACTGGCATCGGGATGTTCAATATACCGGTCTCAGCGTCGCTGAACAGAAGCTGGTCCTCAGCAGCAGCAACGTCGTTCATTTGCGGATTCCACTGACGCCCGAGCTCGGCCTTGAACTGGTACCGGGGTCACATCGAGCCTGGGATTGCGAAGAAGAATTCGCGGTGAGAACGGAGCAAGATGGACGCAAATGCTTTGAGGACCTTGCGAGCGGCCAGGCAGTTGCCCTCCAGCCCGGTGATTTGCTGGTATTTTCGGCCAACATGATACACCGCGGCTTGTATGGGCTGGATCGCTTCGCGTTGGACATCCTGTTTTGCGATATGGATCCAGACCTGCTGAAATATACGGAACCGGATTGCCTGCCGGATGCCGCGGACCTGCACTCGCTTGAAAACAGCGTCGCGTTTGCCAACACGCGCAAGCTGATCGCAGCTAACCCCTGACAACCAGCTGCGCTGCTCAACACTCGGCGAAGCCCTTTAGCGAGCAAAGATAATTACAAAGGTTAACCAACATGCATATCTGGATTGACGCGGACGCCTGTCCGAAGGTGATTAAGGAAATCCTGTTCCGCGCCGCGACCCGAGAACGGGTCATGGTGACCCTGGTTGCCAACCAGCCGCTGGCCGTGCCGCAATCGAAATACATCAATGCCATCCAGGTCAGTTCCGGTTTTGATGTTGCCGATAACGAGATCGTGCAGCGAGCGCAATCCGGCGACCTGGTGATTACCAGCGACATTCCCCTGGCCGATGAAATCATTGAAAAAGGCGCCCTGGGCCTGAGCCCGCGGGGAGAGCTATTTACGAAAGCCAATATCAAGGCGCGGCTTAATATGCGGGACTTTTTGGATACCATGAGGAGTAGTGGAGTCCAGACTGGTGGGCCGCCGGCTTTGAACCATGCGGATCGGATGAAGTTTGCTAATGGGTTGGATCGGCTTTTGGCGAAGCGGGATAGGGGCGCCGGGTAAGGTTTGGTGGTTCCGTATTGTTAGTCGGAGCATTGACCCAAGCCTATGCAGATACTGAGGATTTAGTGGTAGCTGGTTCTGCATTACTGGAAGTGTCTGGTGGATTG
>CAXMOT010000045.1:0-9713 GCA_964195105.1 uncultured Gemmatimonadales bacterium
ATCCGGCGGGCAGATCAATGCAAACAGTACAGACGTAACGAAGAATCCTTCGTTAACCTCATGGCCGCGCACCATGGCGAACAGGACTTCCCAGAAGCCGCCGACTAAAAAGGTCACTACATAAATAGGCACGAAATACACGGCACCATGCACCATGCAATCCCACCAACTGGCGGCACTGTAACCGGCAACCAGCTCAATTAGCCAGCCACGCCAGGTATCGAGTTCGGACATGCCGATACTCGCCATCGCCTCGTTCGCCTGCAGGCCGACGTTATACATGCCGAAGAACATCGCCGGGAACGTGCATATCCAGACCGTAATCATGATGCGCTTCAGGTCAATCGAATCCCGCACATGAGAGGCGCCCTTGGTAATGGTCGGCGGCGTGTAGATAAATGTATCTGCGGCTTCATAGAGCGCATACCACTTCTCGTAGCGGCCGCCTTTGGAGACGTGCGGCTCGATATTATCCAGAATTTTCCTCAAACCCATTCTCTAACCCTCTTTCTCAATGCGGTCCAGATTACTACGCAATATCGGACCATACTCATATTTGCCCGCACACACATAACTGCACAGCGCCAAATCTTCTTCGTCCAGTTCCAGGCAACCCAATTCCTGCGCCGCGATTACGTCACCAATTACCAATGATTTGAGCAACTGGGTAGGCAGGATATCGAGTGGCATGATCGACTCATAAGCGCCGACCGGCACAATCGCCCGAGGGCTGCCATGGGTATTGGTCTTAAACGCAAACCGCTTCCCAGGGGTGAACTTTGAGAGGAATACATTCATCGCCGAATGCTTATTGATACCCGGATTCAGGTAACCCAGAATTTCCCTGGTACGATCTTCCTGCACCACCGATATCTGGTTATGGTAACGACCGAGGAATGCAGACGCGCTGCGAGCCGTATTGCCGCCCAGAATGGATCCTGAAATCACCCGGTTTTCCTGGCCTTCGGTATCCACCTGTCCGGCGACCAACTCATCGGTGCTGGCGCCAACGCGAGTCCGCAGCAGGCGTGGTGACGTTACCCTTGGACCGGCCAGAGAGATAACGCGATCGACATATAACTCACCGCTAGTGAACAGTTTGGCGATGCCAATCACATCCTGGTAACCGATGTGCCATACGGTTTTGGATTCCGAGGCGATGGCCAGCATATGAATGTGGGTGCCTACCAGGCCGGCCGGATGCGGTCCGGCAAACTCTTCGACCCTCACAGCTTCCGCATTGCCCGCAGGAATATCGGCACCGGGCGCCTTGCATACATACACCGGGCCAGAGGTTAATTTCGCCAGCAGATCGACGCCGGCCGCAAAGGCTTCCTTTTGCTCGCCAATCACGAGCGCCGGATCAGCCGCGAGCGGGTTGGTATCCATCGCGGTAACAAAAATACTGGTTGGTTCAGTTCCCGGCTGGGGGACTTTGCTGAACGGGCGAGTGCGCAGTGCGGCCCACTGCCCCGAACTCACCAGGTTGTCCGTTACCTGCTCACGGGACAAACCAGACAAAGCAGCGGCATCGTAACGTTCGAAACTCTCCGCCTCGTCACCGTCAACATCGATCACGACAGACAGCAGCACCCGCTTGGTACCGCGGTTAATCGCCGAAATCGTTCCGGCGGCAGGTGCGGTGTAACGCACGCCCTCAGTCTTCTTGTCGCAGAATAATAACTGGCCCTTCTTGACCCGGTCACCAACGGCAACCGACATAGTGGGCTTCATGCCCACGTAATCCTGGCCGACAACGGCAACGGTTCTAATACTCGGACCATCACTTATAACTTGTTCCGGAGCGCCGGAAATTGGTACATCCAGACCTTTTTTTATCTTGATCATAACGTTCGCCAAATACCCATAATACAGTTTAAAACCATACAGCTTCGCCCTTCAGGAGGTTTCCTGAACGACGCAAATTTTATATCACAACTGAACTTCTTTCCAAACGGTGGAACACCGCCTGGCCCAAATTCTTCGATCTAGCATAACGCATCCCACCTGTTTTTTTATTCCGCCAAGTCCAACCTTGATCTCATTTATAGCAGGAACCATCCTGTTCGCTGATTGCTCCTTCCGCTGCTGCTGCTGGATGGGTCATCTTTCGCAACACAGATACAGCTAACATACACGGCGTAATTAACTAACATACCATATAGAAAGTGCGCCCCGATTTCCATTAACAATTGCGGCTAATGCGTCAAAAAATGGCTGCCTGCTCCCAATCAGATCGCCTGTCCTAATAGCTCACCGCCTAGGAGGCTGTCGGACTTAGGGTTAATCTACTGCGGAAAAGCCGAATTTGGTCAGATTTTCCAATTATCCTCGTCAAATAGCGGGCTATTCTCCTCAAATAATCGAAAAATCCGCCTCAAATCGATCTTTCCCTCGCTACGATCACCTAAGTCAGACAGTCTCCTAGACCGGACGATAAGCTGCTATTTTTTGGCATATCGAGTATTTTCAAATTGCCCCGCCACACCTATTGGAAGTAAACTGCTGCGTTCCTTGAACAACCCAGTAATACTCCTTTAGTGGCAGTCAATCTCTTTACCCCGGATCCCAGTTCAGACCTCACGGCGGCGCGACGCTGGAGTGGTGCGCATGACGCTGCCGCCAGCCTGGCCATCGAAAACGCCAGCCGCCATCACCAGGGCCCGTTGCTGGTAATAGCCGAAGACACCCGCAGCGCCGACCAGATCGTTGAGGAGTTGGCATTCTTCTGCGACGCCGACACCCCGATTTACACCTTTCCGGATTGGGAAACCCTGCCCTACGACAGTTTTTCGCCCCACCAGGATATTATATCCGAGCGCCTCAAGGCCCTCTACCACCTGCCTTCGCTGCGACGCGGCATTCTGGTGGTACCGGTAACGACCCTGATGCAACGAGTCGCGCCCCGCCAATTCGTGCTGGGCAACAGCCTGCTACTCAAGCGGGGCCAGACGATTGAACTGCAGCCGATGCGCCACACCCTGGTGTCCGCCGGTTATCATCAAGTTGATACGGTTTACGAGCACGGCGAATTTGCTGTCCGCGGAGCCATCCTCGACCTGTTCCCGATGGGCAGCAAGGTTCCCTATCGAATTGAACTGTTCGATGAAGAGATCGAGCAACTGCGCAGCTTCGATCCCGAATCACAACGCACCATCGAGCGTTTCGAACATCTCGACATTCTGCCAGCCAAGGAATTTCCGGTTAACGCGGAGGCGATTGCGCTGTTTCGCCAGAACTGGCGAGCCCGCTTTGAGGCAAACCCCAATGCCAGCCCGGTCTACCAGGATGTCACGTCCGGCATCGCACCGGCGGGCGTCGAGTATTACCAACCGTTATTTTTCAGCGAAACCGCGACGCTTTTTGATTATCTTCCGGAAAACTGCCTGATCCTGAGCCATGCGGGCGTAGAGACAACTTCCGCATCCTTCTGGACGGAGATCAAGCGTCGCTATGAAGACCGTCGCCACGATACCGAGCGGCCACTGCTCGCGCCGGAAGAGCTCTGGTTGGCGACCGATGAGGTATTCGGTGCGATCAACCGGTTTGCCGTCAAGACCCTGGTGACAAAGACAGGCGGCGCGGACACGCTGGACCTTGAAACCCAGCCTGCGCCAACCTTCAAACTGCAGCAGCAAGCCGAGCAGCCGCTGCTTGAACTGCAGGACTATCTGTCCGCCACCTCCGCTCGAGTGCTGTTTTGTGCCGAATCGCCGGGGCGCCGTGAAGCATTGCTGGAATTACTGGCGCACATCGGCATTCACCCAACCGAGTTTTCCGGCTGGCAGGACTTTGTCAGCGCGGACACCCCGACCGGAATCACCGTAGCGGCACTCGACCGCGGCCTGTTACTGGCAGAGCCGGCGTTGCTGCTTATCAGCGAATCGCAGCTGTTTGGCCAGCAAGTATTGCAGCGACGGCGTCGCGGTAAGGCCAGCGATACCAGCGACCAGGTCATCAAGAACCTCGCCGAGCTAAACCTGAATGCTCCCGTGGTCCATCTTGAACACGGCGTTGGCCGCTATCGTGGGTTGCAGACCATCGAAGTCGATCGCCGTGCCGATGAATTCCTGACGCTCGAGTATGCCGCGGGCGCCAAATTGTTCGTGCCTATTGCGTCACTGCACCTGATTTCCCGCTATGCCGGGGCAGATGCCGATACTGCGCCGCTGCACCGACTGGGCAGCGAAAAGTGGCAAAAAGCCAAGCGCAAGGCGATCGAGCAGATTCGCGATACCGCCGCGGAGTTACTGGATATTCATGCCCAGCGCGCAGCCCGCAACGGCACCTCGTTTGCTATCGACGAAGATCAATACCAGCGTTTCGCCGCCGCCTTCCCGTTTGAGGAAACCCCCGACCAGGCCGCGGCGATTGCCCAGACCCTCAAGGACATGCATGCCAGGACCGCCATGGACCGCCTGATTTGCGGCGATGTCGGGTTCGGTAAAACCGAAGTCGCCATGCGCGCAGCCTTTGTCGCGGCGAGCAACGGCAAGCAGGTTGCGATCCTCGTTCCCACCACCCTGCTCGCGCAACAGCACTACGAATCCTTTATCGATCGATTTGCCGACTGGCCGATCACGATCGATGTACTGTCCAGGTTTCGCTCCCGCGAGCAACAGGACAGCGTGTTAAAGCGCCTTGCCGATGGCCGTCTCGATATTGTGATTGGCACCCATAAACTTATTCTCGGCAAGATCAAGTTTAAAGACCTGGGCCTGTTGGTCATCGATGAGGAACATCGCTTCGGGGTCCAGCAGAAAGAAAAGATCAAGCGTTTGCGCGCGGATGTGGACATCCTGAACCTGACCGCCACCCCGATACCGCGCTCCCTCAATATGGCGATGTCCGGGATGCGCGACATTTCGATTATCGTCTCTCCACCGGCCAAGCGACTATCAATCAAGACCTTCATCCAGCGCCAGGAAGACAGCGTGCGCCGGGAAGCGATCAGCCGCGAGTTGCTACGTGGCGGGCAGGTCTACCTGTTGCACAACGAGGTCGAGAGTATTGAGCGCAAGACCGACGCCATCAAGGAACTCATGCCGGAAGCGCGCGTCGCTTTCGCCCACGGCCAGATGCGCGAGCGTGACCTGGAAAAGGTCATGGCGGACTTCTACCACAAACGCTTTAACGTGCTGATCTGCAGCACCATTATTGAAACCGGCATCGACATTCCGGCCGCCAATACCATTATTATCGAGCGCGCCGACCGCTTTGGCCTGGCGCAACTTCACCAGCTACGCGGGCGGGTTGGTCGTTCCCACCACCAGGCCTATGCCTACCTGCTGATTCCTAATCGCAAGTCCGTCACGGCAGATGCCATCAAGCGGCTGGAGGCCATCCAGGAAGCCCAGGAACTGGGTGCCGGCTTCACCCTCGCATCCCATGACCTGGAGATTCGCGGCGCCGGCGAACTATTGGGTGAAAACCAGAGCGGCCATATTCACGCGATCGGTTTCTCGCTGTATGCGGAACTGCTGGAGCAAGCCGTAGCATCACTTAAAGCGGGCAAAACCCTGGGCCCGGACCTGGCGTTATCCCAGGTCTCCGAGATCAACCTGCACCTCGCCGCATTGATTCCGGAAACCTACCTGCCCGATGTTCACGCGCGGCTGGTGATGTACAAACGCATTGCGAGTGCCGCCGATGCGCAACAATTGCGCGAATTGCAGGTTGAGATGATCGATCGGTTTGGCTTGCTCAACGACCCGATCCGCAACCTGATCGCCGTCACCGAACTCAAACTCAAGGCGCAGGCATTGGCTATTACCAAGCTGGAAATGAATGCCCATGGCGGCAAGGTGCATTTTGCACCTACCATGAGCATCAATCCGGACAAGTTGATTGCCCTCATCCAGAGCCAACCACAGCGCTACAAACTGACCGGTGCCAGCCAGTTACGGCTGGTCGAAAGCCTGCCGGAGCCCGCCGACCGGATTGCAAGGGCCCATGCCCTGCTCGACCAATTTGAGAGCTGGATTGTGCCCCCCAAAGCGAGTGGCGCTTTAAGCTAAAAGCGGGTGGCTCTTTATGCTAAAGCTAATTGGCGCTAAACTCGTCCTTCAATTCAAAAGGATCTCTTTCATTGATTAACTCGCCACTATTGCCGCACCGGCCGCACCAATGGGTGAAAAGCTTGCTGGCCGCAGGAGCCCTCGTTGCCACCGCTTTATGCGGCTCAATCCCCTTGGCGTATGCCCAGGACGATGAGCATAACTGGTTTCAAATCGAGGTGATCCTGTTCGCCAACGTAGCCGAGCAATGGCGGGAATCGGAGCATTGGCGCGACAAGTTCGAGCTAATTTACCCGGACAACCTGGTCATACTCAAACCTTACCGGGAGTATGAATTCGAGGAATTCGATACGGATTTCGACTCGCTGCGGCGCAAAATGCCCGGTGAGTTGGAACCAATCGACAGCGATTTTTCAGCGTTACGACGCGAGTACATCTCGCCGGAGCAGCGTGAACAGCTCGAGCAACTGGAACTGGAACTGGAGCTGGAACGGGAACTGGAGCAGCAAGAAGCCGCCACCTTCACCCGGTTTGACCAGGTGTTTGCGGATCCGCTCAGTAACGCTGTAACCCCGGTAGCAGAACAACCCGCCAAACTCGACAGGCTTGAAAAGCCCATGGACCTCGACCGGGACCCGTTTATCCTGCTGCCGAAAAAACACCTGAACATGCGGCAGTCGGCGCGGCGCATCGACAGAGCTTCGGATCTGCGGCTATTGGCCCACTTTGCCTGGCGCCAACCGCTGGACGAAAAGAACGGCGCGGTACCGGTGCTGGTGCAGGCCGGAGACCAGTTCGATCTTGATTTTGAACTGGAAGGCACCCTGACCGCGAGTGAAAATCGTTATTTACACGTAGACAGCACACTCTACTTTTCCCGATTTGAACGCACGCCGATTGCAGACAGCACCGACTGGAGCAGTTTTTATGAGACCCCCGCCAGCCCGGCGGGCGACGCCCAATCGAGCTTTAACACCGAGTTCAATGCCGCGAACCTGAGCATATTCGACCAGCATGCCTCCGATGATTTCCAGCGCATCCTCACTGCCACCGCAAGTGATTCACGCAGATTAAAAAGCGCAGAACTGCACTATATTGACCACCCCCTGTTCGGCATCCTGGTAAAGATGACGCCCCATGAGTTGCCCGACCCGGTAATGGAGATGAGGGATTTTGATATCGAAGCGCTGCCGAAAAAGAAACCGCTTCCGGTTGCTGAGCTGGCTCCGTTAACACCTGGCCCCACCGCAGTGGAAGGCGTTGCCGAGCCCTTAAGCCCGGCTACGAACTAGCGGCCCAACTACTCACTAACGATAAACTCGCTCAGCAAGTAACATGCGCTCTGCAGGCTCTTCTCCAGGTTGGCGTAAATAGCATCCAGGCTGATCGTGCTTTCACCGCGCCCGGCGGCACGGTTAGCCACCAGCGCAATACTGGCATAGCGCATATCCAATTCGCGGGCCAGTGCAGCCTCCGGCATACCCGTCATTCCCACTATGTCACAGCCGTCGCGCTCCATCCGGTCTATCTCGGCAGCGGTTTCAAGGCGCGGACCCTGGGTGCAACCGTACGTCGCGTGAGGCGAGAAATCCATATCGATTGACTCGGCAGCGGCGATCAGCCGAGTTCGCATTTCCTCATCATAGGGATAGCTGAAGTCGATGTGGAGCACCGACTCCTCACTGCCATCGGCAAAGGTGTGTTCGCGGCCGTAGCTGTAATCAATAATCTGGTCCGGTATGCAAAGATGCCGAGGCCCCATCGCCGGATTGATGCCACCGACCGCGTTCATAGCGATCACGCATTCGACCCCCAGTTGCCGCAAGGCATAGATATTTGCGCGGTAATTGACCAAATGGGGCGGTAGAGTGTGCTTAAGGCCATGGCGGGCAAGGAAGACGATTCGTTTCCCCGCCAGGCGCCCGATCACCAGGGGCCCCGAGGTTTCGCCAAAGCGCGTATGCGGGGTCAATTCATCTTCAATTTCCAGCCCGGCGATTTCGCTAAAGCCGGAGCCACCAATAACCGCCAGGTCAATCGGGGTGTTCAAATCCATTTTTATGCTCCGTTACTGCTTTCGTTTAAACCAGGCGCCCTTTGCGAGCAATGGGCCACTCTCTTGTTAAGCAGGGCCAGGCGCAGAGACGGCCAGCGCCTCGCTTTCCAGATGCACCGCCTCGGGAATATGAACCGTCGAGGTCGGGAAGGCCACATCCGCACCATGCTCTGCGATGATGGCCAGGATCTTTAACAGCACATCCTGCTTTACCTCATGAAAATACACCCAATCCGTCGTTTTGGTAAAGGTGTACACGAAAAAGTCCAGCGATGAGGGGCCATAAGCATTGAAGTTGACGATCATCGTCAAATCGCTGGCAATCTCATCATGCGCCTGCAGCATCGCCTTGACGTCATTAATAATCGGCTCAAGTTGCGCAGAATCCTGGTAGCGCAGGCCAATCGTTTCATAAATACGTCGGTTGGTCATTCGCGACGGGTTTTCAACCGTGATGTTGGCAAAGATGCCGTTAGGTACATATAACGGCCGCTTATCGAAGGTGCGGATGCGTGTCAGTCGCCAGCCAATGTGCTCTACCGTACCCTCGATCGAGCGATCGGAAGAGCGCACCCAGTCACCCACCGCGAACGGCCGATCCAGGTAAACCATCAGGCCGCCGAAAAAGTTGGCCAGCAGGTCTTTGGCTGCAAAACCAATCGCAATACCACCGATACCACCGAACGCCAGCACCCCGGATATGCTGTAGCCCAGGGTTTGCAGCATCACCAGTGACGCGGTAATGATCACCGACAGGCGCAGCAGCTTACCGATTGCGAACACCGTTGTTTCATCGACCGCGTCTTCCTCATTTTCAACTTCGCGCTTGATGAGTTCCTGCTCGGCACGCTTGATAAAGTCGACGACAAACCAGACCAGCAACACGATCACGGACATCTCCCGGATCGGTGCGATCGCGCCAAATATAGCCGCGTCGGATCCCGCCGCGACAATATCCGCAGCCCAACTGATACCCACCATCCAAATCAGGATACTGATGGGCTTGCGCGCCGCCAACACCAGCACGTCATCCCAGAAGTTTTTGGTTTCCTTGACCCGTTTGACGATGTGGGTCATCACGCGCAGCACAATCAAGTTCAACGCCAGTGCAACGAACACCACCACAAACACCTGCACCGCCATCGCAGTATCACCCTGCAAGCCGAGCTGGGTTACCACCGATTCGAGATTGACTGAGTTTTCCACTTCGTACTCCTTCCTCTTGATAATTACGAATTCAGTTGGTGTGTCAGCGCTTATGGCAAGGCGCGACCCGCCGGCAATGGTCATGCCCTTGGCAAGAGGCGCAACGCGGTCCATGAGCGCTGACACGCCAACCTACAGGGAGCTGCTGTGGTGTCCCGCCACTGCGTTACAGAGTTTGGGAAGGGAGTAACCATTCCCTGCACTCGGTGCCTTGTTGCGAACCACCACAGCAACGCTGTATCCGCAATTATCAAGTGGTCAGAGTACTAGTACTCTGACCACTTGATAACTTGGGATGCAGAGCTTACCAGATGATTCAAGACAAGACGCAGCCCGCAGATAATGGCCAGCCCTTTTCAAGGGTTGCAACGCCGTATTGGATCATCTGGCAAGCTCCCGTAGGGCGGGCCGAAAAGCGGTCACCCGCGTTGTTC
>CAXMOT010000046.1:0-18920 GCA_964195105.1 uncultured Gemmatimonadales bacterium
GCCGGGTTCAGCACTGCGTTCGAGGATCGGCCCGGCGAGATTGCTCAGTTCTTCGCTACCGAAGATATGGTGCCGGGGCAGCAGCAACCAGCCGTCGCCCGCAACTGCTTGCAAATCGACATCATAGTAGGCGATGGTCTCATCGCCACCGGCCAACAGCCGAACGCCCGGATCGCCACCCTTGAGCGGGCCATTAATCTCAGCCTGGAATTTGCCCACCGCCTGGTTCGAATTCCAGCCCGGCGACCAGTAGTACGGAGTGACTGACGCCGGCTTTTCGCCCGGAAATCCTTCCATCGTGAAGCCCAGCGGTGAGTCCGCATCCTGCGGCTGGCGGGGTTCGCAGACGTCGATATCGGCGAGCATGGCGGTGCGCCCGCTATAGCGGTGTGGCTGGCGCGCGATCTTCATGCCCTCGATCCGAAATGTCCCCGCAGGCGTGGCATCGACAATACCGGCCAGCGCAGGCACCGCAGCCGCGCAATCCCGGGTCAGGTCATCAATTTGCTGCCAGCGCGGCTCACTGTCGCCGTTGCGCAGGGCGATCATGTCCGAGAGCCATTCCCAACTGCCACGCACATCGTCCTTCGCCGCATAGACCGGATAAAACCGTTGCGCCCGGCCCTCGCTGCTCACCAGGGTGCCCTCGCATTCCGAAAATGGCGCAGCCGGCAGGGCCAGGTCGACATGCTCGCTGGTTTCATGCCACAGGTGGTCCAATAGAATCACCTCAACGCTGCCCCGCATATGCCGGTGCAGTTGTTCGTTACTGACTCGCCGCGCCAGGTCATTCTCCAGCACGACCAGGGTATCGGCCGATTCTTCCGCGATCCGCCGCAGAGCCGCACCAAGGTTCTGCTGTGGCCGGTCCTGGGTCAGCATCGCCAACCCCAGGCTATTCGCTTCGGGGACACACAGGAACAGGTCGGTGCTGACCCGGGCGCCATTGGAGCGGGTGGCGGACAAGGCATTGGCGATATTTGCGGCGGCCATGAGTACCGGCTCGCTGAAGCTGCCGCAGCCCGACACGACCAGGGGATTCTTCGCCTGCTTCAGGGTTTGGGCAATCTCCTCAACCAGTTGCTGCTGGTCGCCGGGCAGTTCGTCAACCGCCGGCGCGTGTGGATCCAGCGCATGGGCAATCGCGCTGCCCAACCGCGCGATCTGGTCGGGCGTGGAGTTGAAGGTTTGCGTCGCTATGTCATCCAGGCGTGTCGCCGCGATGGTCAAGTTAAACAGTGGCGATTTATCTGCCTGCGCGGCTTCCCTTACCGCGGCGTCCTGCCAACGTGGAATATTCAGTTCATCGGCAATATCCAGCGCCGCGTTGCGCACCGCCTGGCGCAGGCTCAGGGCGAGCCGGGGCGACGTATTGGTCACATCCTCGCCCAATACCAGCACCGCATCCGCAGCCTCGACATCCTTGAGGGTCGGTACCCGAACCGGTGCCGTTTGGACAATCTGCAGCGCCAGCCTCACCAGGCTATCTTCCTGGTCACTGGCGCCCGCGTAGAAATTCTCTGCACCGACCAGTTCCTGCAGGGCGAAATTCGCCTCCAGGGAAGCCCGCGGCGAACCAATCCCCACCAGCCGCTTGTCGGCTACAATCTCGGCGCTGAGATGGTTGCGGGTTTCATGACGCGACAGGATATCCTGGACCAACTCGCCCTCGCTGTCGGCGTTATTCTTGACCGCCCGCAGTACCCGATCATCCCGATTGACGAAGCCGTAGCCAAAACGACCCCGATCACACAGAAAATAGCCATTGATTTCGCTGTTGTAGCGGTTTACCACGCGACGCAATTCACCGTAGCGCTCACCCGGTGAAATATTACAGCCCTGTGCGCAGTGTACGCAGATGGACGGCGCCGCCTGCAAATCCCACTTGCGGCTATAACGCTCGCTCAGGGGTTTGTCAGTAAAAACCCCGGTAGGACAGACTTCCACCAAATTGCCGCTAAATTCGTTTTCCAGCACTCCATCTTCATGGCGACCGAAATAGACATTGCTGCGCGAAGCCTGGGCCTGCAAATCACTGCCACCGGCATAGTCCTGGTAATAACGCACGCAGCGATAACAGGCGATACAGCGGTTCATCTCATGGTTGATAAACGGTCCCAGGTACTGGTTGCGATGGGTGCGCTTCAGGCCCCGGTACTGGCGTGAGGTGTGACCGGTCATCACCGTCATATCCTGCAGGTGGCACTCTCCGCCCTCCTCACACACCGGACAATCGTGGGGATGGTTGGTCATTAGCAATTCGACAATGTCGGCTCGAAACTCCCTGGCGGTGTCGGTAGTCAGGGACAGCCGCATACCATCGGTGACCGGCGTCATGCAGCCCATCACGATGCGCCCGATCTGGTCACGCTCATCGCCTTCATCATCGTGGCGATCCTGGTATTGCACCAATGCGCACTGGCGGCAGGCGCCGACCGAGCCCATCGCCGGGTGCCAGCAGAAATATGGCAAATCGAGGCCAAGCGAGAGGCAGGTCTGCAACAGGTTGTTACCCTCCTCTACGTGATAAACTTCGCCGTCTATTTCTATGCTTATCATGGTTTAGCTGACTCTTTCATCAATACCAAATCCTTAATAGCCGACCCTTCAAACCTGGGCCGCCCAGGGGCATTTCTTGCCCCGGATATGCGCGTCAAAATCCTCCCTGAAATAGCGCAGCGCGCTCTCCAGCGGGCCCATCGCGCCGGGTGCCAGGGCGCAGAAAGTATTACCCGGACCCAGCAAACGGGTTTGCCGCATCAACTTGTCGATATCCTGCGGCTCGCCGCGGCCGTGTTCCATATCGTCCAGAATCTGTTCGACCCAGGGCAGGCCGTCGCGGCAGGGTGTGCACCAGCCGCAAGACTCCTGGGCGAAGAAATGCTCAAGGTTCTTCACCATGCCCACCGGGCAGGTCTGGTCATCCAGGATAATCATGGTGCCGGTGCCGAGGCGACTGCCCGCCTTGCCGATGGCGGTGTAGTCCATGTGCAAATCCAGGTGCTGTTCGGTCAGGAAATTGGTCGACCCGCCACCGGGCAGGAAACCCCGGAGCTTATAACCGTCCTGCATGCCACCGGCATAGTTATCGATAATCTCCCGCGCGGTAATGCCCATAGGCAGTTCCCAGCAGCCGGGCGCGTTAACGCGACCGCTGACACCGTAAAGCTTGGTACCCGCATCCTCGGTCAGACTCAAGCTTTTAAACCAGTCCGCGCCATGCGCCAGGATGTGGGGGATATTGCAGATCGTCTCGACATTGTTAACCACCGTCGGCTTGCCCCACAGGCCGCTTACCTGGGGAAACGGGGGTTTGGCACGTGGTATCGCACGCTTACCCTCCAGCGAATTGAGTAACGCGGTTTCCTCACCGCAGATATAGCGACCGGCGCTGGTATGCACATGGATATCGAAATCGAAACGGCTATTGAGAATATGCTTGCCGAGCAATCCCGCCGCTCGACATTCCTCGACCGCCTCGACCAGGCGCTGCGCCGACTCGATGTATTCGCCGCGGATAAAGATGTAACCGATGTCCGCTTCCAGGGTATAGGCACTGATAATCATGCCCTCTATCAACTGGTGCGGATCCTTTTCCATCAGCAGCCGGTCCTTGAAGGTTCCAGGCTCCATCTCATCGGCATTGACCACCAGGTATTTGGGATGTCGCGCCGTTTCGCCCATCGGGACGAAGCTCCACTTGATCCCGGTAGGGAACCCCGCGCCACCGCGACCGCGCAGATTGGATTGCTTGATAACCTCGAGCACTTCGTTGGGCAACATACTGCGCAGCGCATTGCGCGCGCCCCGGTAGCCGCCGTTCGCCTGGTACTGCTCCAGGTTGGGCGGGGTCTTGTCCGGACCGATGTTCTTGGTTAACGGTGTTTCCATAGCCTACTCAGTTACTCTACTCGTTTCTGTGATCAGTTATCCCGCACAATAATCTGTTTGATCTTATCTGCATCCAGGTGGGTCTCCAGTTCGCCATTGACCAGCATCACCGGCGCGCGATCACAGGCGCCCTGGCAGGCCACCGGCAGCAGGGTGTATTCCCCGTCCGCGGTGGTTTCCCCGTAATCGATACCCAGATGCTCCGAAAGCGTGTCCTTTATTGCGTCACAACCCATGATCCAGCAGCTAACGCTGTCACACAGCAGGACGACTTTCTTGCCGACCGGCCGCCGGAAGATCAGGTTGTAAAAGGTCGCTACGCCATCAAGCTCCGCCGGCGACATCTCCAGCAGCTCCGCCGCCGCCTTCAAGCTCTCGTCCGATACCCAGCCGCGGTGCTTCTGGACAATCTTCAGCGCTTCGATCGAAGCGGCCTGTTTCTGTTCATAGTGGGACGCCTCCGACTCAATCTCGGCAATCTCTTCTGGGCTGAGGACGGGCAGCTTTTCCATCATCGGTCTACATCCGCCATCACAAAATCAATGCTCGCTATTATTGCAATTAAATCAGCGACATAGGTCCCCCTGCTGATCAACGGGATCATCTGCAGATGGGGGAACGACGGCGTTCTTATGCGGGTGCGGTAGGACATGGTGCCGCCGTCGCTGACCAGGTAATAACTGTTCAAACCCTTGGTCGCCTCAATCGGCATGCACACCTCGCCGGCGGGGATTACCGGACCCCAACTGACGTTCAGGAAGTGCTGGATCAGGGTCTCAATATCATGCAACGTGCGATCCTTCGCCGGTGGTGTGGTCAGGGGATGCTCCGCCTTATACGGGCCTTCAGGCATGTTATTCAGGCACTGCTCGATGATGCGCAAGCTCTGGCGAATTTCCTCCACCCTTACAGCACAGCGATCGTAGCAATCGCCGCGATTACCGGTGGGAATCTCGAACTCAAAATTCTCGTACCCCGAATAGGGCCGCGCCTTGCGGTAATCCCACTCCATGCCGGTGGCACGCAGGCCCGCCCCGGTGACACCCCAGTCAATCGCCTCGCGGGTCGTGTAGTCGCCGACGCCAACGGTGCGACGCTTGAGAATTGAATTCTGCATGGCCATCTTGTCGTACTCGGCCAGCCGCTTGGGCATATAATCGATGAACTCGCGAATCATCTTGTCCCAGCCGATCGGCAGGTCCGACGCAGTGCCACCGATCCGGAACCAGGAGCCATGCATGCGGGCGCCGGTCACCGCCTCAATGATTTCAAAGGCTTTCTCGCGATCGATAAACATATAGAAAATCGGCGACAGCTGGCCAACGTCCTGGGTAAAAGTGCCGTAGAACACCAGGTGACTGCATATCCGATAGAGTTCGGCCATCATGACTCGCGCAACCTCGGCGCGGGGCGGCACCTTGATGCCCGCCAGTTTCTCCACCGAAAGACAGTACGGCAGGTTATTCATCACCCCGCCCAAGTAATCGATGCGATCGGTATAGGGTATGTAGGTGTGCCAGGATTGGCGCTCGCCCATTTTCTCGGCGGAACGGTGGTGATAGCCGATATCCGGCACCGCATCGACGATCTCCTCGCCATCCAGTTGCAGGGCGATGCGAAACACCCCGTGCACGCTGGGGTGGTTCGGACCCAGGTTGAGGAACATGTATTCGCTGTCTTCACTGGCGCGCTGCATACCCCAGGCGGCGGGATCGAAACGCAGCGCCTCCTGCTCGTAGTCGGTCTTGTCCTCGTCGAGACTGTAGGGTTCCATTTCGGTCGCCCGGGCCGGGTGATCCTTGCGCAGCGCATGACCTTCCCAGGTGGGCGGACATAGAATGCGGAACAGGTTCGGGTGACCGTCAAAATCGATGCCAAACATGTCCCAGACCTCACGCTCATACCAGTTGGCGTTGGGCCAGATAGCGACGATACTGGGCAGGCGCAGGTCTTTCTCCGCCAGCGGCACCTTGAGGCGAATATCCTGATTGCGACTAAAAGACAGCAGGTGATACACCACGGTATAGTCGCTGTCGGGCTGGCCCTCACGATGCGAACGCACGCGCTCGTCGATACAGGTCAGGTCATAGAGCATTTCGTAGGGCTGTTCGACGTCCGATTTCAGGTAGCGCAGCACTTCGCCTGCGCGGGCACGACTCACCCACAGGGTCGGGATAGCGTCACAGGTCATCTGCTGCGCCAGGATGGCATCACCGAACCTGTGTTTCAGGTCATAGTTGATTGCATCGGCGGATTCCAGGGTTACGCTCTCGACCATTACCAGCGCGACCTTATTCGATGGAATCTGGAGAACGCAGAATCTTGACCTTCTGGCGTTCTTCCATAAGCATATCGCGCTGGCTGACCTTGGGCGCCTTTTCTACCCCCTGCGGCCCGACCACCCAGCTGAAGGGTCGTTTTTCCTGGCCAATGGAATCCTGCAGCAACATTAGACCCTGCAACAAGGCTTCCGGGCGCGGCGGGCAACCCGGCACATACACGTCCACCGGCAAAAACTTGTCGACACCCTGCACTACGCTGTATACGTCGTACATTCCGCCGGAGTTGGCACACGAGCCCATCGAGATCACCCAGCGCGGCTCCAGCAGTTGGTCGTAGAGGCGCTGTATCACCGGTGCCATTTTGCGAAACACCGTACCGGAGATAACGATCAAATCCGCCTGCCGCGGCGTCGCACGAATGACCTCGGCGCCAAAACGCGCAATATCATGACGACTGGTGAAGGCGGTGGCCATTTCGACATAACAACAGGACAGGCCGAAGTTGAACGGCCAAACCGAATTCTTGCGACCCCAATTGATGAGATCATCCAGTTTGGCCATGGCCAGGTTACGCCGCATCGCCTCTTCAAACGGCTCCTGGCGTAACCCTTCCCCTGGGCCGGAATCGGCCTTCGTAAGACTCCAACGCATAAACGTATACCTGATTATTTAGGTTAATTATTGTTCTATTTCGGGCGTCCGCTTCGGACGCTCGAGCTTCCAGTCCAGCGCCCCAATGCGCCACAGGTAAATCAATGCTGCTATTAAAATGGTAATGAAAACAACGACCTCAATAAATCCAGGCCAGCCGGCCTCGCGTAGCGCGATCGCCCAGGCAAACAGGAATACGGCTTCAAGATCGAAAATTACAAACAGGATTGCAACGAGATAAAACGGAATGGTGACGTGGAAGCGGGCGCTTCCGACGGAGACGATGCCAGACTCAAAGGGCTCATTCGTAGCACGATCACGGCGTCGCCCCCCCAGCAGGTGGGACAACAAAAGCATCGCGACCACCAGAGTCATCACCGCCAGGAAGTAAATCAGCAGTGGCAATAGGCTCGCAGATTCTGCAACATCTGAGCTCACGAAATACGCTATCCCAGTGACGCTTAAATTAAAGCCTCGCAGCCCGGACCGGATTCAACAATGGCCCCTGTGTTTCTCTTATTATTGACGCTTTGACAGCAGGCCGCAGGACCACCCCAAAACAAAATCAGGAGTCAAGTTATCATAACCACAAGGCGGATGGCTAGGCCTAATTCGCGCCGCAACATTCGATCCAGAACCCACCCCCAGACGGAATTGAAACATGACAAATTGCCAATTAAGCTAGTGGTGTTCAAGTTACCCGACCTATACAGGCCATGCATGATCTATAACAAACCCGTCAATCATTCCGCGCACTGCAAGCTCCCAAGCGCGCAGTACCGGGAACCGGCAGGGCGTCGTAAAGCCGCCGAACTATGGGCCAAAAGACCATGACAGAACACTCAAAAAACCTGTTCTGGGGCTGCCTGTGTGCTGCAATCGGCAGTATTATTTGCCTGATCGCAACAGGCGTTATCGATTACCCTGCGGACCAGATACATGCGCCGGGCTGGATTGTGTTTTTAGCCGGCGCGATTTTTACATTGGGCGGCCTGGCAATAATCTTCCGCTCTAAACCGATACTGGTGAGCATCATCGGTAACCTGATGGTCGCGGTATTTGCCATTATCGGTGTCTGGGTGGCGATTTGGAGCTCCTCGGAGGGATTTTCCGGTGGTATCCCATTCTTACCCCGCGAGCTCAATGTAACGCTTGGCCGCTGGGTATTCGGGGTGGGGGCGGTGATCAGTTCACTGATACTCATTCCGGGCATCAAACAATTGTTGAAGAGCATCCGTTCCCGGCGGCAAACCTGAGCGTTTCATTAGAGTGGATTATACCGGCGACGCTGCTTACAGTAGCGCAAACTATTGGCGGAGATAACCGAGCATGCACCCTACCCTGATTATTGCGCTCACTCTTGCAGCCAGCCTGTTGCTGGCGAGGCAGGCACCATGAACCGCGCGCCATCCAGCCACTTGCTCGTCGCGCTGCAGTTTGCGGGTGTGGCGTTAAGCTGCTATCCGGTGGGTTGGCAAAACCATGGCCATCCGCTCTGGTTGATATGTTGCGCGATCGGCACTGCCCTGGGTATTACGACCTTGTGTTATAACAAACTGGGCAATTTCAGTGTCTACCCCGAACCCAAAACCGGCACCGAGCTTATCACCCATGGTCCATACCAGCATGCACGTCACCCGATGTACACCAGCCTTATTATCATGATGTTCGGCATCGTCTGCTACAACGGCCACTGGATGAATGTGCCGGGTTTGGCACTGGTGCTGATCGCGGTGCTGTTGAAGGCGGATCGTGAAGAGGTATTATTGGCGCAGGTGTTTAATCAATACCCTGCCTATTGCGACAAGACCCGGCGTTTTATCCCCGGTATCTATTAGGCCGCCTTATGAGAAATAAAGGCAGGGACACCTAATTTTCCTTGGGCCTAAAAGGCGCAACTGGCATGTGTGCGACCTTGTTGGAACTCGCCGCCGCGTCGCTGATCTTGGCGACACCTTCCTTCTCGACTTCATCGATACGAATAATCGAGTGGATTGGCACATAGCTGCGCTGCACGGATTCAAACTCGTTCTTTAGCTTCTCTTCATTGGGATCAACCACCAGCTGGCTGCGCTCGCCAAAGATTAAGCCCTCAATTTCGATAAATCCATACAGGTCACTTTGGTAAATTTGCCGCGCAAATACCTCGTAGACCTTATCCATGTTATAGAAAACAACTTTGTAGATTTGCTGATTAGCCATGAGCGACCGTGAAGCTGGGTTACCGAAAAGGTGCGCAAGAATATCACAATAGTTTTCGGTGTCCAGTGGCTACCTGCGATATTCATAGGTTGGACCGCAAATTTATCCGCGGGTGTCATTTAAATTGAGCGCTCGTAGCATCAGCTTTTCAACCGCCTGAATTGGGCGTACACTCTGCTTCAGGGTCATACATAATTGGCCTTAACAAAACTCTGGTTATTTCTCTGAAATGGATTTTGGAGGTATGCAATGGATTGCATCGAAGCCCGTGGTTTCACGCTCGTGGAACTTGTTATTGCCCTCGCCATTGGCGCCATTTTAATGGCCGTCGCGGCACCTTCCTTCACAGACCTGGTTCGCACCAGCAGACTGTCTGCGCAGCTCAATAGTTTCGCTCGCGCGGTTAATTTCGGTCGTATGGAGGCGATTAAGCGTGGCCGCACGGCATCGATTTGCGTGCGCAGTGGCGATGCGTGCGGCAATGACGGGCCATGGCGGGATGGCTGGGTGGTATTTGTCGACCAGGATGGCGATTCCGAAGTAGACCCGGAAGAACTGCTGATGACCTTTGACGCATTGCCCGATGGTTACAGCCTGATCCCCAACGTTAATACCAGCGCACTCAGGTTTTCCGCGACCGGAGCGGTGCGCAGAGCGTCGGGAGCACTGCCATTAATGACCTTTCGCCTGTGCGCGCCGGATGCGGAACCGGGCAATATGGCGCAGCGCTCGCGGGAGATTGTGATTAATGCCACCGGACGGATGCGTGTGCAATATGGTCGTGAGGGAGTAACCCGATGTCCGTAGGGCACCTGTCATGCAATTTCACCAGCATGTTCCCTCGCTAGTTTGCAGCTATGGCTTTAGGCTGCCCGGTATAAGCGCTATAATCTGCCGGTTTTTAACGATCAGGCTAGTGTCCGGTTCGTTGATATAATTTCAGAGCCTTCAGGGCACGAGAGTGGCATGGATATAAAGCAGTATATGAACGATCTGGGGCAGCGCGCGCGTACGGCATCGCGTGAGGTGGCCAGGGCTGACGTGGGTACAAAGAATGCGGCGCTGCTGGCGACGGCAAGCGCCATTGCGGAGGCTCGGGCAAGTCTCCTCGAAGCCAACAAGCTCGATATGGACAATGCTGTTAAATCCGGCTTGGATGCGGCGATGCTGGATCGGCTGGAACTGAAGGAAGCGACCATCGATGGAATGATCGCGGGCCTGCACCAGGTTGCGGCGCTAGCGGATCCTGTCGGGGCGATCACCGACCTTAATTACCGACCTTCCGGCATCCAGGTTGGCAAGATGCGCGTACCCCTTGGTGTAGTGGGCATTATTTACGAATCGCGACCTAACGTGACGGTTGAGGCCGCAAGCCTTTGCCTGAAGTCGGGTAATGCGACGATCCTGCGCGGTGGTTCGGAGGCGATTCACTCCAACCAGGCGATTGCCCAATGTATCCTGCAAGGCCTGCGGGCCGCGAATCTGTCGGAAGACGCGGTGCAGGTCATCACCACGACTGACCGTGCTGCGGTCGGTGAGCTGATCACCATGCCTGAGTTCGTCGATGTGATCGTGCCACGTGGTGGCAAGGGATTGATCGAACGCATCAGTCGTGAGGCGCAGGTGGCGGTCATCAAGCACCTGGATGGTGTCTGCCATGTGTATATTGATGACCAGGCGGAACATGACAAGGCGATCAATATAGCCGTTAATGCCAAGACCCAGCGGTATGGCACCTGTAATACCATGGAAACGCTGTTGGTTAACCAGGTGGTGGCCGGCGAATGGTTGCCCGAATTGGCGGCTATCTACCGTGACAAGGGTGTTGAGTTAAGGGGTTGCGAATTAACACGCCAAATTGTGCCGGATGCCGTGGTCGCAACCGAAGCAGATTGGAGTGCCGAGTACCTGGCGCCGATTCTCGCGATCAAGGTGGTCGCGGATATGGATGAGGCGATCGAGCATATCAATACCTATAGCTCCCAGCATACCGATTCGATCGTCACGGAAAACTACACACGCGCCCGCGCCTTTATCAAGCAAGTGGACTCCAGCTCGGTGATGGTTAATGTTTCGACGCGCTTTGCTGATGGCTTTGAATACGGCCTGGGTGCTGAAATCGGGATATCCACCGACAAGATTCATGCTCGGGGGCCCGTGGGGCTGGAAGGATTAACCTCCCAGAAGTGGGTTGTGCTGGGCGATGGTCACATAAGGGAGTAAGCTTCCGCCACCCGCGCCGGCCGTGTTAAACTGATACTTGGTCTGCGCAGTTATCGGGGGCTTGCCAGTTTGGGAAATCAACGCGGCAAACCCGCAGTGTAAATTGTGCGAACTTTGACGTATTTCCTGTTCATCACACGCGTAAAATCGCTTCTGCAAACATTGAGACTATTGATCGACAAGCTTCCGTTATTTGGGCCTGAACTATGAGTCGCAGCCTTGCGGTATTCGGCGGCACTTTCGATCCTGTCCATTTTGGTCACCTGCGCACAGCTCTCGAGCTAAAACAGCAGCTGGAATTTGATGAAATGCGCATGCTGCCATGTCATATGCCGCCGCATCGAGACCTGCCCGTTGCCAGTTCCGGGCAGCGCTTGCGTATGTTGCAGTTGGCGGTCGAGGACGAGCCCGGATTGATGGTGGATGATCGTGAAATCGAGCGTGGCGGGGTTTCCTATATGGTGGATACCCTGCAGTCTTTTCGCGATGAACTGGGAGCCAGGATTTCGTTAAGTCTTGTAGTGGGTATGGATTCGTTCCTGTCCCTGCCGCAATGGCATGAATGGCAGCGCATTCCGGACCTGGCGCATATCGTGGTGGTCGCACGGCCGGGTAGTCGACTGCCGGATAGCGGCATTATCGAGCGCTTTGTGCATGCGCGATTGAGCGACAGCGTCGCCGAACTTAAGGGTTCAGCGAGCGGTCGGGTACTGTTTAAGGAATTGACGCCCCTGGATATATCCGCGTCCCACATTCGCCAGTTGGCGGAGCAAGGCCAGTCGCCGCGCTTCCTGCTGCCGGATGCGGTCTGGGCCTTTATCAAGCAGCATGGGCTTTATCAATAAACTAATATAACGTTTTTTATTATGAATACAGAGAAATTAACAGAACTTGTCACTGGCGCATTAGAGGATCTCAAGGGGATCAATATCGTCTGCCTCGATGTGCGTGACATATCCAATGTAACGGATTGTATGGTCATCGCTTCCGGCACCTCGCGCCGGCATGTGAATTCGCTGGCAGAGAATGTAGTAGCCATGGCGAAGAAGCAGAGCGTTATGCCTTTGGGTACCGAGGGCGAAGCCGAGGGTGAATGGATCCTTGTCGACCTTGGTGATGTGCTGGTCAACGTGATGATGCCGGATACGCGGCTATTGTATGACCTGGAGAAACTTTGGGCGCCGCTTCCCGCTGACAAATCTCAAGACAAGAAGGTTTGAATCGACCTATCTGTCTCAGCAATGATCCGCCGCGCACGGCTGTTTGAGCGGGTGAACGGTGCGTTCCGGCCGGCCCTGGCTATAAACCCAATGAGAGATCCAGCGAGTGCGTATTAAGTTGATTGCCGTAGGCACTCGAATGCCGGGCTGGGTAACCACCGGGTATTCTGAATATGCCAAGCGCCTCAGCGCAGATGTCCGGCTGGAGTTGGTCGAGGTCGCACCCGGGCACCGCGGCAAGAGCAGCGACGTTAAGCAGGCTATAGCCCGGGAATCCGCCAAAATGCGGGCCGCGATCGGCAAAGGGGATAGAGTTGTGGCGCTGGATGTCAAAGGAAAGTGCTGGAACACCGAGCAGTTGGCGGAAACGATGGCTGATTGGAAAATGCAGGGGCAGGATATATCGCTGTTGGTGGGCGGACCGGATGGCCTGGCGCAGGATTGCCTGGCGCTCGCCAGCCAAAGCTGGTCGTTATCGGCTTTAACCTTCCCGCACCCGCTGGTGCGCGTTGTCCTGGCCGAGCAGCTCTACCGGGCCTGGACGCTTCTCAATAATCATCCCTATCATCGATAGCAGGCGCTGATGGATAGACGCGACTTTAAAGACCTTTACCACGAAACCCGAATCTTTAATCGACGCGCCCTGATTTGTTGGGTCGCGCTTATCATTCTCACTTGCCTGCTCGCCCTGCGACTCTTCTATTTGCAGGTGGTGCAGCACGATCGCTATGCGACCCTTTCTGACCAGAACCGCGTGTTGTTGCAACCGATCGCGCCTAATCGAGGCCTGGTTTACGATCGCAATGGCATATTGCTGGCCGGAAACCGCGCCACCCACTCCCTTAATGTCACGATGGAGCGCGTGGGTGACCTGGAGGAAACGCTGGCGAGCCTGGGGAAGATTATCCCGGTATCCGAGCGTGACCTGGAGCGCTTTTCGGAGCGCCTGAAGGATCCGCGGCGACCTTATCAATCGGTGCCGGTTCGGTTCAAGCTGACGGAGCAGGAAATTGCCAAAATCGCGGTGCAGATCCATAAGTTATCGGGCATATCCGTCGAGGCGCAATTGGTGAGGCATTACCCGCTGGCCGCATCGATGGCGCATGTGCTGGGCTATGTCGGGCGCATTAACAAGCAGGAGTTGGAGCGCATCGATCCGGTCAATTATAGCGCTACCCGGCGTATTGGTAAGATCGGCCTGGAGAAGTTTTATGAGGAGCAGCTCCATGGCTCGGTGGGCTACCAGAAGGTGGAAGCCAATGCCCGGGGGCGAGTATTGCGCGTTCTTGAGCGCAGCGCGCCGACGCCGGGCGAGGATATTCACCTGCATCTTGATAGCAAACTGCAGCTTGCCGCTGAACAGGCGCTGGGTAATCGACGTGGCGCGATCGTTGCGATCGATCCTCGTTCGGGCGGGATCCTGGCTTTGGTAAGCCAGCCTAGCTTCGATCCGAACCTGTTTGTCACGGGCATCGATACGCGCTCCTATGGCTTGCTGCGTGACTCGCCCGACCTGCCGCTGTTCAATCGTGCCCTGCGTGGCCAGTATCCACCGGGTTCTACCATCAAGCCTTTTGTCGCGCTGGCCGGACTGGAAACCGGCAATACCGATTGGCAGCGAGAAATTTATGATCCAGGCTTCTACCAGCTTAAAAAGGGCGGCCGCTTGTACCGGGATTGGAAGAAGTGGGGTCATGGCCGAGTGGATTTAAACCTGGCGTTGGTGCAATCCTGCGACACTTATTTTTATGACTTGGCCCATCGCATGGGCGTGGATAAGATGCATGAGTTCCTGGCCCGGTTTGGCTTCGGGCAGCGCACCGGACTCGACATGGCCGAATCACTAAGGGGTATTTTGCCATCTTCCGAGTGGAAGAAAATGGCGGTTGGCGAACCCTGGTATACCGGGGACTCGCTGAATGCGAGCATCGGCCAAGGGTTTATGTTGGCGACGCCATTGCAACTGGCGACCGCGACGGCGGTACTGGCAAATCGCGGCGCCTGGTTCCAGCCGCGCCTGATGCAGCGCATTGTGGAACATTCGGATGCTGCCGTACAGGACGTCGGGGGGCGTGAATTGAAGCCGCTGGAAGATGTGGCGCTTGCAGACCCGGAAAACTGGCAGCGTATTATTGCGGCGATGGAAGAGGTGGTGCACGGGGAGCGCGGCACGGCCAGGCGTATCAGCAAGGGTATAAGTTATAAAATCGCCGGTAAGACGGGCTCTGCGCAAGTGGTTGGAATCAAGCAGGATGAGGAGAATGATGCGGAGACAATTGCCGAGCGCAAAACTCATGCTTTATTCATCGGGTTTGCCCCGGCCCAGGAACCCACTATCGCGTTGGTGGTAATTGTCGAAAATGGTGGCGGCGGCGGTGCTACGGCTGCCCCGGTGGCGAGGCAGGTACTGGACGCCTGGATGGATAGCGGGGGTACCGGTTGATGGCCAACCAGGATTTTGTCAGGCGGTTACCCTATGCCTCCCAGTCGTTTAGTCGCAAGCAGGATTTCTGGTCGCGTATTCACATCGATTGGCAGTTGTTGTTACTGCTGCTCGGCTTGGCGGGTGTCGGCTTGTTGGTGCTATACAGCGCCAGCGGCCAGGATATTGATCGGGTATATCGACAGGCCACGCGCATCGGGGTGGCGTTTGCTGTCATGGTGGCGTTTGCCCAGATAAGCCCGCACCACTACCGACGTTGGTCGCTGCCGCTGTTTCTCGTTGCCGTGTTGCTGCTGCTGGGCGTATTGTTCGCCGGCGTCGGCGCGAAGGGCGCGCAGCGTTGGCTGCAATTGCCGGGGCTGCCCCGCTTCCAGCCTTCCGAAATCATGAAGCTTGCGTTGCCCATGATGTTGACCTGGTATTACTCGGATCGCCGCCTGCCGCCGCGGCTAAAGCACATTGCGTGGGGCGTCGTGTTCCTCACCATACCGACACTGTTGATTGCCAAGCAGCCTGATCTCGGGACCGCACTGCTAATCGGTGCGTCAGGTATGTTTGTGCTGCTGTTTGCCGGTATTCCCTGGAAGCTGGTGGGCAGCCTGGCGGCGCTGACGACGGCCAGCTTGCCCCTGATGTGGTCTTTTTTGAAGGATTACCAAAAAGGTCGTGTGCTTACCTTCCTCGACCCGGAGCGAGATCCGCTGGGCGCCGGTTGGAATATTATTCAATCCAAAACGGCAATCGGTTCCGGTGGCTTTCGCGGCAAAGGCTGGCTGGAGGGTACCCAATCCCACCTGGACTTCCTGCCGGAGAGTCATACCGATTTCATCATAGCCGTGTTTGCCGAGGAGTTTGGTTTTATCGGTTGTGTACTGTTACTATTTCTCTACTTGTTGATTGTGACCCGTTGTTTATTCATTGCAACGCGGGCCGATGACACCTATGGCAGGCTGCTGGCGGGGAGCCTGACGCTGACTTTTTTCTTTTATTTTTTCGTCAATATAGGTATGGTTACGGGCGTTTTGCCAGTGGTGGGTTTACCTCTTCCCCTGATGAGCTATGGCGGGACATCTATCCTCACACTCTGTATCGGCTTCGGCTTATTAATGTCTATCCAAACACATCGAAAACTACTCCCAAGGTAATCCATTACTAACATGTACATGAGGTTGGCTAACTGCATGAAGCAACGCATCAAAATTCACATACTCGGCTGGTTAATGATTGGCGCGGCGCACTCCATAGCCGGAGACTCCGTCGATTATGCTAATCATCCCGGCACTGACACGTTTATTCAGGCGATGGTCACCGAGTACGGGTTTGACCAGAAGTATCTTGAAGAGCTGTTTGGTGGCGCGATTTATAAGGACCGGATTATCGAGTTGATGACATCGCCGGCTGAAGCCAAGCCATGGCGTGATTATCGGCCGATTCTGGTCACCGAACAACGGGTCAAGCAGGGTGACGTGTTTATGCGCAAGCATATAGCAGCGCTGGAGCGGGCCGAGGATATGTATGGCGTGCCGGCTGAACTCATTGTTGCTATTATCGGTGTTGAAACCCGCTACGGGAGGGTTACCGGTGGTTTTCGGGTGCTGGATGCGCTTTCGACATTGGCCTTTAATTACCCCAAGCGTAGCAAGTTTTTCACTAAGGAATTACGAGAGTTCCTGATCCTTACGCGTGATGAGAAAATGGATCCTACTGAGTTAAAGGGGTCCTATGCTGGCGCGATGGGTTATGGCCAGTTTATGCCAAGCAGTTTTCGGGCCTACGCAATAGATTTTGACGGAGATGGCCATAAGGACATCTGGGGTAATCCAGTCGATGCGATTGGCAGTGTGGCCAATTATTTCCATCGCCATGGTTGGAAACCGGACGAACCGGTCACCAGTCGAGCGAAACCATCGGGCAATGGTTATGAAGGCATGATCGTGAAAACCCGCAAGGACCTTAAACCCAAACATACCCTGACGCAGATCCTTGCCGCAGGTATTACTGCCGAGCAGCCTTTTACGGGCGATCAACCCGCTACCCTGATGAAGTTCGAAGCAGTTGATGGCGATGAATTCTGGGTCGGGCTGCATAATTTTTATGTGATCACTCGCTACAACCACAGCGCCCTTTACGCCATGGCGGTTTACCAGCTAAGTCGTGAGATTGGCAAACAAGACTATGCAGCTCGCTAGGCGGATCGCAATCAATACAGAGCCGTCCTCGCTGCCCGGGGCGACCCTGAAGGGCGCGCTTGCTGCGCTGCTGATGCTGTTCCTGCATGGCTGTGTCAGCACGGCTTCGACGCCCTCCCGTTACCAGCAGCACCAGGATTCGGCGCCATTGGGAACCCAGGACCTGGCCAAGGTGCCGGATGCGGTACCCAGGGTGGAGCCGCGCAGCAGGGGCGGTAACAAGAGCCCTTATACCGTGCGCGGTAAATCCTACGAGGTATTACCGACGGCGCTGGGTTATAGCACTATCGGCAATGCATCCTGGTATGGCGCCAAATTCCATGGCCACCTGACCTCAAACGGGGAAACCTATAATATGTTTGGAATGTCGGCGGCGCACCGTAGCTTGCCGATTCCCAGCTATGTTGAAGTTGCCAACCTGGACAATGGTCGCAAAGTGATTGTGCGGGTAAATGATCGGGGCCCGTTTCACTCCGAAAGGCTGCTGGACCTGTCCTATGCCGCCGCGGTTAAGTTGGGTTTTGTGGATCAGGGTACCGCTCGAGTCAGGATCACCAGTATTGACCCGATTAGCTGGAACAAGAGTCGCTATGAACAAAAGCCCGGGGGTGATATCTATCTCCAGGCGGGTGCCTTTGCCAGCCTGGACTCTGCCGAGAAGCTCAGGCAACGCTTGCAAGACGTAACCGGGCAGTCCGTAAAGGTTACAATAGAGGCGGATCGGGGGGCGGATTTGCATAAAGTCAGGATTGGCCCGTTTGCCAACTTGATGGCTGCGGAAGCCGAACGCAATAAGATTAGCGTTGCCGGGTTAGGCTCGCCGCTGATCATTACCCTGCCGAAGTCCTGATTGCCCTGAGGCTCCATACATTGATGTCGCAAAACCCCATAAATAGGTTGAGAATGAAAATTAGTTTATACGCCCTGCTGTTGTCGTTAGTTGCCGGAACAGTCTCCGCTGCCAACCCGCTTATTCCCGCGCCACCGCAAATTGGAGCGAGTGCCTATCTGTTAATGGACGCCAACAGTGGCGAGGTGCTGGTCCAGAAGAATGCCGACCAGCCATTGCCTCCCGCCAGCCTGACCAAGATGATGACCAGTTATATTGCCTCCGATGAGATTGCCAATGGCACTGTTGAGATGGCCGACCAGGTCCGCATCAGTATTAAAGCCTGGAAGGCAGAGGGGTCCAGGATGTTTATCAAGGAAGGCACCTTTGTGTCCCTTGAAGACTTGCTGCGGGGCATTATTATCCAATCGGGTAACGATGCGAGTATTGCGGTCGCTGAGCATATTGCCGGCAGTGAAGACGCGTTTGCCGACCTGATGAACCAGCATGCCCTGCGCCTCGGCATGAACGGCAGCCATTTTGAGAATGCGACCGGTCTGCCCGGTGAAAGTCATTATACGACCGCGACGGACCTGGCCATGCTTGCCCGCGCCATTATCCTGGATCATCCAGAGACTTATGGCATGTACGCCGAACAGTATTTTACCTACAACAACATTCGCCAGCCCAATCGCAATAAGTTGTTATGGCGGGACCGCAGTGTGGACGGGCTGAAAACCGGGCATACCGAGGAAGCGGGCTACTGCCTGGTGACTTCCGCGGAGCGCGATGGAATGCGTTTGGTCAATGTGGTGCTGGGAGCCGACAGTGAAGAAGCCCGGGCTGCCGAGAGCCAGAAACTGTTGACCTACGGGTTTCGATATTTTGAAACACACCAGCTGTTCAGCGAGAACCAACAGCTTGAGCAAGCGCGTTTGTGGGGCGGGGCGCAGGACCAACTCCATCTTGGTATTGACCGGGATGTGATCG
>CAXMOT010000047.1:0-8336 GCA_964195105.1 uncultured Gemmatimonadales bacterium
AGTGCGCGCCTGCTCCAGGGCCTTGGCTTCATCAACCGCCTCACCGGCCATCAGGCAGCCACTCTGGGCACCCTTCTCCCGCAGAATTCGCGTCAGTCGGCGCGTATCGATGTCGGCAATTGCGACGATATTGCGACTGCTTAAATACTCGGACAATCCCTGCTCGTTGCGATAATTACTGGCCAGCAGAGGTAAATCCCTGATCACCAGGCCAGCAGCCCAAACCGAACTGGACTCCTCGTCCTCGGCGTTGGTGCCGGTATTACCGATGTGCGGGTAGGTGAGGGTTACAATCTGGCTGGCGTAAGAGGGGTCGGTGAGTATTTCCTGATACCCTGTCATAGCGGTATTAAATACGACCTCGCCAATCGCCAGGCCATTGGCTCCGATTGCAACACCTTCAAAGATACTGCCGTCAGCTAGTGCCAGAATGGCCTTTGTTGTCAATCTGAACTCCTGGATACGCCAAATGTGTGATTGAATCGCGTTGAGCGGCCCTGATTGCAGGCTGCAAAAAAGCGAGACAGGGCGTGCGCCTTATCCCGTTCTATAAAATTCCATGGTGGTTTGCCCAATGCTCCGGGGGCAATATTGTACGTGATCCGACCTTTCGGTGTCTACGCCTAGTCAGCACTTCTCGCGAGTCTGGCAGCGTATTTCAAAGGGCCTCGCAAGAGGCGCTAACAGCGCACCTACTTCAGCCCCAGCACATCCTGCATATCAAACATGCCCTGGTCTTTTTCGGCCAGCCAGCTGGCTGCCCTAACCGCGCCGCGCGCAAAGGACATGCGACTGGACGCTTTATGAGTAATCTCGACGCGCTCACCCTCGGCGCCAAACAGGACCGTATGGTCGCCGACAATATCGCCAGCCCGGATAGTTGTAAAACCGATAGTGCTCCTGCCCCGCGGCCCGGTAATGCCTTCACGTCCATAGATAGCGCTTTCGCTCAAGTCACGTCCCAGCGCATTCGCCACCACTTCACCCATCGCCAGCGCAGTACCGGAAGGCGCGTCGACCTTATGGCGATGATGCGCTTCGGTAATCTCAATATCGACGTCATCGCCCAACACGCGCGCTGCCATATCCAGCAATTTGAAACAAAGGTTTACGCCGGTGGAATAATTAGACGCCATACATAATGCGGTGATCCCTGCAGCGTCGTTGATGGCTTGTTTTTGCGGTTCATCAAAACCGGTGGTGCCGATAACGATTTTCTTACCCGCATCCGCGCATAAAGCCACATTATTAACAGTGCCCGCCGGCATACTGAAATCTATGAGCACATCAAACTGGTCGATTACCTCGTCCACAGAACCCACTGTAGCGACGCCGTTACTACCTAATCCGGCAATTTCGCCGGCGTCATGCCCAAGCGCGGGACTATCGGGACGCTCGATGGCAGCACCAAGCTCCACGCCTGGATTGAGCGCGACCGCCTCAACAAGCGCCTTACCCATGCGGCCGGCGACGCCGGCGATGGCAATTCGAATCATGACTCTTTTATCCCTGCGTTTAGACCTGGAGCCCGCGAGCTTAGCGTTTGGCCAAGCATTGCAGTCCTAAATTTTCATATCATCAAAAAAGCTCTTCACGCCCTCAAACCAGGAGTTCTTTTTAGGGGAATGCTTTTTATGGGCTGCGTCGAGGCTATCCTGGAAATTTCTCAATATTTCTTTCTGCTCGCGCGATAATTTTACCGGCGTTTCCAATATTACCCTACACAGCAAGTCACCGGTAGCGCCACCGCGAACCGGCGCGACACCTTTGCCACGAATCCTGAACAGCTTGCCGGTCTGTGTTTCCGCTGGAATCTTCAGCTTAACCCGGCCACCCAGGGTCGGCACTTCCAGGTCGCCACCGATTGCCGCATCGACAAAGCTGATCGGTACTTCACAATACAGGTCACGACCTTCACGGGTAAAGATACGGTGCGCGCGCACCGAGACCTGAACATACAAGTCACCCGCTGGCCCACCATGCAGCCCGGCTTCGCCTTCGCCAGTCAACCGGATCCGATCACCCGTATCCACGCCTGGCGGAATCTTGACTGAAAGATTTTTGTGCTCCTCGACTCGCCCCGCGCCATGGCACTGGTAACAAGGATCCTTGATCATTTTACCCTGACCATGACAACGGGGGCAGGTTTGTTGAACCGAGAAGAAGCCCTGCTGCATACGCACCTGGCCAACGCCGCCACACGTGGTACAGTCCACCGGACTGGTACCTTTCTTTGCTCCTGAGCCATCGCATGTCTCGCAATGCGCCATGGTAGGAACACGAATCTTTACGTTGGAACCTGAAACCGCGTCTTCCAGGTCAAGCTCGAGGTTATAGCGCAGGTCTGAACCGCGCTGCACGTGACTTCGCCCGCCACGCCCGCCGCCGCTGCCGCCGAAAATATCGCCAAACACGTCACCGAAGATATCGCTGAAATTCGCGTTACCCCCGCCTCCGCCAAACCCTGCGCCCGCCCCATTGGGGTCAACACCGGCGTGACCATACTGGTCATATGCGGCGCGCTTTTCGGCATCGGCCAGAATCTCATACGCCTCGCTGAGGTCCTTGAATTTGGCTTCAGCGCCAGCATCATCGGGATTGCGATCGGGATGGAACTTCATCGCCAGGCGACGATAGGCGGTTTTGATTTCCTTAGCGTCAGCGCTGCGCTCTACGCCCAGCGTTTCATAATAATCACGTTTTGCCATGCAATATTTTACTATTCTTTAATCGCGCAAAAGCGCGCCAACCAGGGGCGCGCTTCTAATGCGTATAACGTCCAAATTTAAACGTCGCGGCGACCTTATGCCACGACCACGGTTCGACAGTCTTTACTTGTCGTCCTTAACCTCTTCAAACTCGGCATCCACCGCGTCATCTTCAGATCCAGCGCCACCGCTCTCCTGTGCCGCATCCGGACCAGCTTCACCAGCTTCACCAGCTGCTTGCGCCTGTTCGTCGTAGAGTTTCTGGGCCAGGCTGGCCGATGCTTCTGACAAGGCTTGCGTCTTGGCTTCAATTTCGTCCTTTTCGTCAGCCTTTAACGCCTCTTCCAGCGCAACGATCGCAGCTTCGATCTGCTCGCGCTCAGCGTCGTCCGCCTTGTCACCAACTTCGATGAGCGTCTTGCGCGTGGCGTGAATCAAGCCATCCGCCTGGTTGCGCAGGGTCACCATCTCTTCAAACTTGCGATCCTCTTCGATATTGGCTTCGGCGTCTTGCACCATGGCATCAATCTCTTCATCCGACAGCCCGCTCGACGCCTTGATCACGATAGACTGCTCCTTACCGGTCGCCTTATCTTTCGCGCCCACATGCAGAATACCGTTAGCATCAAGATCGAAACTCACTTCGATTTGCGGCATGCCGCGTGGTGCCGGCGGGATGTCAGCCAGGTCAAAGCGCCCCAAAGACTTGTTCTGCCCGGCTTGCTTGCGCTCACCCTGCAGTGCGTGAATCGTTACCGCCGACTGATTATCGTCCGCGGTCGAGAATATCTGCGTCTTCTTGGTCGGAATGGTGGTGTTCTTCTCAATCAGGCTGGTCATTACACCACCCATGGTTTCAATACCCAGGGATAATGGCGTAACGTCCAGAAGCAGCACGTCTTTAACATCACCGGACAACACCGCAGCCTGAATAGCCGCCCCGATAGCTACTGCCTCGTCCGGGTTTACATCCTTGCGCGCTTCCTTACCAAAGAAATTCTTTACCTTTTCCTGCACCAGCGGCATCCGTGTTTGACCGCCAACCAGAATCACATCGTCAATTTCCGATGCGCTCAGGTCAGCATCTTTCAGCGCTGTAGCCAGAGGCGCCAGGGTGCGCTCCACAAGCTCTTCGACCAGGGACTCAAACTTGGCGCGGGTTATTTTTACGTTAAGGTGCTTGGGACCACTTGCATCAGCCGTTACATAAGGCAGGTTGACGTCGGTCTGTTGGCTACTGGACAATTCAATCTTGGCTTTTTCGGCAGCTTCCTTGAGGCGCTGCAATGCCAAAGGATCGTTGTGCAAATCGATTCCGCTATCCTTTTTGAACTCGTCTGACAGGTAGTCAATCAGGCGCATGTCGAAGTCTTCACCACCGAGGAATGTATCACCGTTGGTTGAAAGCACTTCAAACTGATGCTCGCCGTCGACCTCGGCAATTTCAATGATGGAAATATCGAAGGTACCACCACCCAAGTCATATACGGCAACCGTCGAGTCGCCACGCTTTTTGTCCATACCATAGGCAAGGGCAGCCGCGGTTGGCTCATTAATGATTCGCTTGACGTCCAGACCTGCGATGCGGCCGGCATCCTTGGTTGCCTGGCGCTGCGAATCATTAAAGTACGCAGGCACAGTGATCACCGCTTCGCTAATTGATTCACCCAGGTAGTCCTCAGCGGTTTTCTTCATTTTCTTCAACACTTCTGCTGAAATCTGCGGCGGTGCCCTCTTGTCATTTTTAGCTTCAACCCAGGCATCACCGTTGTCAGCCTTGACGATATTGTAAGGCACCATCTTGATGTCTTTTTGTACAACTTTGTCATCGAAACGACGCCCGATCAAACGCTTGATCGCAAACAGCGTATTGGTCGGGTTAGTTACTGCCTGGCGTTTCGCGGACTGGCCAACCAGAATCTCACCGTCATCTGTAAACGCAACCACAGATGGCGTGGTGCGATCGCCTTCCGCATTCTCAATCACTTTCGGCTTTCCGCCTTCCATCACCGCCACACAGGAGTTGGTGGTTCCCAAATCAATACCAATAATCTTTCCCATTACCTTTGCTCCAAACTCAATTCATTCAAATTTCTTTAATTGCGCAATTACTTGCCGCTTGCTTGTTAATATTGGACCCAAGCTCAGTTTTTCAAGCCTGTTCGTCAATTTTTGGGGAGGCATTCGCAGACAACTTTGATACCACCACCATTGCCGGCCGAACCAATCGGCCATGCAGCAGGTAACCTTTTTGCATAACCGCCATCACCGTGTTCGCCTCAACCTCGTCATTCTCAACGATGGACATGGCCTGGTGGTGCTGCGGATTGAAGGGCTCGCCAGCAGGATCAATCTGCTCAATATTGAACTTGCCCAGCGCTTTGACAAACATACCCAAGGTCAACTCAACACCATCCAGAATCGGTTTGATCGCCGCGTCATCACCACTGGCAGCGTCCATTGCGCGCTCAAGGGCATCTACTACCGGCAGCAGTTCCTGGGTTATTTTTTCAAGCCCGAACTTATGCGCGTGCTCTACATCTCGCTCGGCACGCCTTTGCACATTCTGGACGTCCGCACGGGCTCGCAGCACCAATTCTTTTTGGGTGTGAAGCTCGTGCTGCAGGGACTCGAGTTTCGCATTGAGCTCACCGGCAGCCAATTCGTGCTCTGGCGCATGAGTTTCATCCTCAAGGAGCTCAGGCTCGGGCGCCGCGCCCTGCTCATCACTCCCGGAACCAGTTGCATCATCAAGTTCAATTTCGTCTTTCGGCGTTTCTTGATTCGCCATTCTGCTTATTCCTCCAGTATTAACGGGATCTGTCAACCTGCTGCATTGCATGCAGCATCGCGGATTTGCTAGCTATATGGGGGCAAGGGGGAGTGATTCAAGGCCCGCCACGAAGAACAATAACGCGACGGCGAGGAGCGACTTATCTATTGCGATTACGAAGTTGACGGTAAAACGCTAAAAACTGGAGCTGAGCTCCACACCCCATTCACGAGGTGGCGCATAAACCGCTTCCACCCCACCGAAGGTGGGGATATCTGCGGAACCGGAAACAATATAGCTTTCATCGGTCAGGTTTTTTCCAAACAGGGCCACCTCATACCTGGACCTGTAGGCCAGTGACGCGCGCATATTTAGCAGGGAACGGGAAGCCTGAATCAGCTCCGGGGTATTGATGGCGTCGTTGGCAACCTCGTCCTGCCAGGAATAGTTGATGTTCGCGTTGATACTCAGCACATCAGAGAGCGAATCGCTATAGCCGAGCGTTATTCCGCCCGACCATTCAGGAGTGTTAACAAACGCGTCCGATTCTTCTATGGGAGCGAACAGCGCTACCGCCACACCGGTGTTCAAGCTGGTGTATTTAGCATCGATATAGCCCAGATACGCTGACACGGATATTTTATCGGTAGCCAGGTAAGTCGCTTCGAGCTCAAATCCCGTGATCTCGCCTTCACCAGCATTGCGGGTTTGGGGCGCGACACCGTCGAATATAAGAATCTGGATATCTTCATAATCACTGAAAAATACCGCCGCATTGGTACGCAGGCGCTTTTCGAGCCAATCTGCCTTGAGCCCTAGTTCATAGGTCATCAGTTGTTCCGGCTCAAAGGGCTGTAACGCCGGGGTTGGCTGAACATAACGACCGGTGAAACCGCCGCTCTTGAACCCGGTAGAAGCCGAGGCGTAAAGCAGGCTTTCCTGACTGGACATGTAGTTCACAGAGAACTTGTAGGAAAGATCGTCGAAATCCTCACTGCCATACGGATCACCAATCAGGGGAAACCCGAGGTCCACCGCGACAAACTGCACGTCGGCGCGTTTCTTTTCATAGGTATAACGCAAACCACCGCTCAGGCTAAGTCGCTCATCAAGATAATAGGTGCCGTGACCGAAAATCGCGCTACTCGTGTTTTTAACGGCTATATCACCCAACAGGGAAAACGCAGTAGCCGAAGCACCGGTAACCGCGAATACATCAGGAGCAATAGCCGCAGCTTCGAGATTATCTCCGGATTCCTCGAAATAGTAGAGCCCACCCAGCCATTTCAGCCTGGTATAGGATTCGGCATTGGTCAGCTGAAACTCCTGGCTGAACTGGTGTTGTTTATAGATGCTCTCGGTTTCCGCGAGCGTGATTGGCGCCGAGTCGGCATCACGACCAAAAACGGCGTCCAGCTCGCGATAGCTGGTAATCGAGCGCAGCTGGTAACGGGGGGCGCTGAAGTCGACGGTCATAGCAGCGCCATAGATTTCCATATAGGTGCCATTGGGACCCGTGCCATTACTCTTGCTCGCGTCACCGGTGAGGAAGCGATCATCCATAAGAGTGCCCGGACCAAAACCTGGCAAGTCCACGACCGGAGCGGCAACAGCATTATAGATATCAGTAATAAGGCCACGGCCGAAGTCGGCCGTATCGCCCTGCCAAACCGTATTACCGGGAGCACTATCCTCATCGATACGGCTATAGTCCGCGGCAAAATCAATACTCAAGTCTTGAGTTGCCAGCCAGCGCAGGCTAACCATCGCGCTGTCGCGATTCCGGCTGCCGAGGGTATCGCCCGCGAGAATCCGATCCATATAACCATCACGGCTCTCGCTCGCGGCAGCAACGCGCAGCAATAACTGCTCATCGATCAAGGGCAGGTTAAGCATGGCGGAGACGTCTCGCCGATCCAGATTGCCTAGCGTGGCGCTGATTCGACCGGATGTCTCATCAATAGGCTTTTGAGATACCACATTAATAGCACCGCCTATCGTATTGCGCCCGAACAATGTGCCCTGCGGGCCACGAAGAATCTCCACCCGCTCAACATCGACCAGTGAAAGAACTGCGCCAAGCGCGCGCGAAATATAGACACCATCAAGATAGATGCCGACCGCAGGGTCGTTAGTGAGCAGGAAATCCACCTGGCCGACGCCGCGCAGATAAACGGCGGCGGCACTGCTCGCGCCGCTGATAGGCGCCGAAAAGTCCAATTCAAGATGGGGGGTTTTACCGCTGAGATCAGAAAGATCAGCAATGATTGACTCGCGAAGCTCTGCTGCCGAAAAGCTGGAGACCGCAACCGGAATGTCTTGCGCATTTTCCTCTACCCTGCGGGCAGTTACTATAACGTCTTCTATGTAGGCAGGCTGACCCTTGTCATCTGGTTCAGTTGGCGCCGCGTTAGCCGAGGCTAAATAGCATACGCTGACCAGAAGCCCTAGAGCATGGCAGAAAGGGGATTTCATTCGAGAATACCGGTTTTTGTTAATTCTTATTGGTCAGCTTTTATACAGGAAATACGCCGTCCCCGCAAAAACACCCGCAGCAACTTCGGCTACCTACGGGCCTCCGGAGCAGTTTAACTGATCTTGGGCGCAAGCCCATCGCGCGCCAATTTTAACAACCCGTGATTGCTGTGTACCGCGAAAAACCATAGAATCTGTAACTATTAATAAAAAATCATGGACTTGAATCCGGGTATATTAGCAATGACGCATCTACCCCCCAGCTGTTTGAATTGCATGCGCATTGGCTTCCCGCCTGGAATCTCACGGAAAAATAACTAATGACACGCCTTGCAAGAGACCCCTCCCCTCTCATAGAAAAATTTTACCAGGCCGCGCTT
>CAXMOT010000048.1:0-3897 GCA_964195105.1 uncultured Gemmatimonadales bacterium
AAGGGCGCTATTGAGCACGCAACAAAAAATCCCGGTTCACTTCAGCAGTGAACCGGGATTTTTTTGCGTTTGGATGAACTGGCTTACAGGGTACCGATGTAGGCCACTACGTTCTCAATATCGTCATCGGTCGCCAGGGTCATAGCCATGGGCATCATGGTTTGGCCCCAGGTATCGTCTTCGTGGGAGCCGCGAATACCTTCCTTGAAATTCTCCAGCTGGGTAACTAAATACCAACTCGATTGTCCGGCCAGTTTGGGCGCGCCCATCGCTTCATTGCCCTCCGCACTTTGTCCGTGGCAGGCGGAGCAGATCGCAAAGGAGGCTTTACCCTTGGCAACGTCCGCAGCAGCGGCCACACCCGAGAGGCTCATACCCAAAACGACTAGTAATAAACAGGTTTTCATCAATAGATTCCTTATAACGTTACAAATGAGTGATAGTGGCTCAACCGATCAACCCCGACGATTTGTAGCCAAGCCAGTTACTAAAGCGCCAGTTTAGAGCATAGCAAAACACGTAAAGTTCAATCATTCAACCGCTCAATCGACCCGTCAATCCTCAATGCTAACCGGGCAGCCCACTGGCACCCTATCAAACAGCTCGATAATATCTGCGTTGCGCATGCGGATACAGCCATGGGAGCGCGGCACGCCCATGGGTTCGGAATCCGGTGTGCCATGGATATAAATATAACGCGCCATGCTGTCGACCCGTCCGAGGCGATTCCTGCCGACTTCGGTGCCGCACAGCCACAGAATACGACTCAGGATCCAGTCCGCACCGGGGTTTGCCTGCCCCATAGCGGCTGTATAGATGTCACCGATAAAGCGCCGGCCCCGGAGTACGGCGTTGCCGGGCAGGCCGGCGCCAATCCTGGCCCGCACATAATGCGCGCCACGGGGCGTTTGTTCGCTATCCATAACTTCGCCAACGCCGTTCGCGGCGGTCGATATGCTATAGGTCTGCAGGCACTCTGCGTCACGATAAAGTCGCAGTTGCTGGGCCTTAACATCAACCTCTATTCGTTCCCGTATCGCCATCATTGAGTTTGAGATATCAACCCGTGTTGTCAGTTGTAAAGCGTAAGTCGCTAGTCACGCCTGGCGGTGTCACCCATACCGGAGTGATGAAATAGTTTCCAGTGAGCCAACAAAGCGCTTTCATGCAGCAGCAATACTGTCTATAATTACAGCCTGTATATAATTACAGGACTACGCAACATGATCAAGTTAACCGAGCGCCAGCAAGACGTTCTGAACTGTATCAAGAATTACATGGATCAGACAGGCTTTCCACCCACGCGGGCCGACATCGCGCGCGAACTGGGTTTCCGCTCCGCCAATGCCGCCGAAGACCACCTGCGGGCGCTGGCTCGCAAGGGCGCCATCGAAATCATCACCGGCACCTCGCGCGGAATTCGCCTGCTCGTCGACGTTGAGTCTGCCCCTACCGGGCTGCCCATCATCGGTCGAGTTGCAGCGGGTTCGCCCATCCTTGCCGAACAACATATCGAAAGTTACGCCGAGGTATCACAGCAGTTATTCTCCCCGGCAGCGGATTTCCTGTTGCGGGTGCAGGGCGACAGCATGATCGAAGCAGGAATATTCGACCAGGACATGGTCGCTGTTAAATCAGTTCAGGATGCCAGTAATGGCGAGATCGTTGTGGCTCGGATTGACAACGAGGTAACCGTCAAGCGACTTCAGAAACAATCCGGAGAAGTACTGTTATTACCGGAAAACAGCGCCTACCAGCCGATATCGGTTACCGCGGCCAATAGTGAGGAGTTTGCGATAGAGGGACTGGTGGTCGGGATAATTCGCCAATCAATGTAGGGCGTAATGCTTGCCCTCTATTCAGGGCAGATAAGTCAGTGCAGATAAATCAGTGCAGATAAGTCAGTGCAGGGTATGCTGCTTGTTGTACTCGTCGTCGTCGAATTCTGCCTGCGCCTCGGCATCGGCCTCCGATCCGGCCTCGTTTTCATCCTGAATTTGACCGACGATACGAATACCCGTGTTGATCATTGCCTTGGCAATGTCCACGTACTGCTCTTGTAAAAAGAATTTCACTTCATCTGAAAAAGTCACTCGCACCAGCGCTTCGCCATCGCCATCAATGCGCTGCAAGGCTATGTCTCCGCTAGCTAGTTCAACAATTTCGTAATACGAGTTAGGCATGTAGGGCTGTCTCAAAACTGGGAATATGTGGGCATTTTAACAGTTTTTTCGATAGCCGACCAATGAAAATCTGGCTCCCACGCGATCTGGACACACCGTTCTGAGGCGCCGCCCAAGCCACTAAATCACGCCTGGACGGGCTTGTTTTTGATTTTCTTCAGGCATTTAGGCCCGAATATCAAGAGTATATAACTCAAGACGCCTTTGCTTTGGCTTTGGCTTTGACCTTCGCCTTGGCTTTACCGGCCAGCTCGGCCCACTTGCCGCTGGCGTACATAGCCCGCCAACCGGTAGCCTTACCATCGACTTCGCTCATCACGTACTGTTCCTTGGTCTTGCGGCTGTAGCGCACGACCGCGGGATTACCGTCAGGATCGCTTGTCGGGGCGGACATCAGGAAGTGGTATTTGGGATCGATCTCTGCCTTATGCGGTATTAATTCTGCAACCAGCGGTGCTCGCGTCTCCCGGTTCTTGGGAAACTGGCTCGCGGCAAGAAACATTCCAGCGGCGCCATCACGCAACACATAGGTATCCTCGACCGTCTTGCATTCCAGTTCGGGCATCGGTACCGGATCCATTTTGGGCGGCGCAGCTTCACCATTTCTCAATAGCTTACGGGTGTTTTTGCAGGTATCGCTGGTACAACCAAAGTACTTACCAAAGCGCCCGGTTTTCAACTGCATCTCCGATCCGCACTTGTCGCATTCGATGATCGGTCCATCGTAGCCCTTGATCTTGTAGCTACCCTTCTCGATCTCGAAGCCCGCGCAGCCGGGGTTATTACCACACACATGTAATTTACGCTCAGTATCGACCAGGTAGCCATCCATTGCGGTATCACACAGCTTGCAGCGATGCTTGGCCCGCAGCAGCTTGGATTCGCCCTCGTCATCCTGGTCAACATCGACGACCTCGTCTCCCGACACCAGGTTAATGGTTTCCTTACACCGCTCCTTGGGTGGCAGTGCATAGCCCGAGCAACCCAGGAACACGCCGGTGCTGGCCGTCCTGATCTGCATATTACGACCACACTTGGGACATTCTATATCGGTCTCGGTTGGCGAATTGGTGCGCATCCCGCCATCCTGGCTTTGCGCTTTTTCCAATCGCTGCACGAAGTCTTTATAAAAGGCATTCAGGACCTCTTTCCAATCCCGTTCGCCGTTCGCGACCTTATCCAGATAGCCTTCCATGGTCGCGGTAAAGCTGTAATCCATCAGGTCATCAAAATTTTCGGTCAGGCGGTCGGTAACAATGTCGCCGATTTTCTCAGCGTAGAAGCGCCGATTTTGCTGCGACACATAGCCCCGGTCCTGCACCGTGGAAATAATCGAGGCGTAGGTCGAGGGCCGGCCGATACCGCGCTTTTCCAATTCCTTCACCAGGCTGGCTTCAGTGAAGCGCGCCGGCGGCTTGGTAAAATGTTGTTTCGGCAACAGTTCGATCAATTTCAGGACATCGCCAATCTGCAAATCCGGCAGCACGACATCTTCATCGGACTTGCCCGGCGGCATAACTTTCAGGTAACCATCAAACTTGAGAATACGTCCCTTGGTCTTGAGCTGGAAATCACCCGCTACCGCGGTAATCGTGGAGCTCAGGAATTCCGCCCGCGGCATCTGGCAGGCCACGAACTGCCGCCAGATCAACTCGTACAGGCGCTCCGCATCACGTTCCATATTAGCCAGCGCGGTGGACTTCACACTCACGTC
>CAXMOT010000049.1:0-8496 GCA_964195105.1 uncultured Gemmatimonadales bacterium
GGATTTTTAGCTGTAGCTGGCGTCTACCGGCTGTCGGGCAGGTAAATACCCATCGCTACCACGCGCAATCGTTCGAACACCACCTTCAACCGGTATTCATCGTAGCGGTAAGTGCGGGTGAGTTGGTCGGCCGAAGATTCGATCCGATCGGGAGCTCCGAGGCGTTTCTGCAGCGATTTCGGCGTGGCAGAGGTGTCGATGCCCAGGATAGGTTTCACATACATATATTCACGATTGGGATAGACCGTAATGCTGGCAACCTTGCCATCGCTACCGAACCCGACTTCGTGATTGCGATCGCGATCCTTATATAGCCAAAGTCCTTCGGCGCCGGCATAGCTTGGCGCACCTTTCCTGAATTTCACGTCGCCCTGGGTTTCCCCGAGCGTGATATCCCAATAGCTGACTTGTGGCGACGCCATCGTGCTGATATAGGTATAGGCGCCATAGCCAATCACTGTAAAGACCAGTATCGCTGCCGGTATCGCAATGATGTAGTTCCAGTTCCACTCGTTTTCGGTGTTCATGTAGAGCAACATCAGTGCAAAGAAAATCAGGATAATCAGGATAACGGCGACAAGGGGCATACAAAGATCTCTCTGGCTACTGGAGTGGACGTCGGCTGAAGCCTTGCCATCTAATCAAACGGCTACCCCTCCCAAACGCTCCGAAGGATAAAAAGTAACACGTAAACAAGCGATTCAAAAGCCGGCATACGTATATTCCCGTCATTCTGGCTTGCGCGGGGATGACGAGAAAAAGAGAATGCTGTTATTTCTCGACAGATGTTCCCGGCTTTGTTCTACCTCCCGCATCCATGCGGTCGTGGGCAGTCAGGAATCCAGGTATGAATAGCCTGCAGAGGGGAATAAAAAAACAGGCAATCCCTGTCGGGACTGCCTGTATCCAACAGGAAACAGGGTTGATCAGGCGTGGCTGATGTTCTTGTTCATCGTGTCGATGAGGCCATCAACGCAGGTGCGGCTGATGTTCTTCGCAAAGGACGTGAATAACTGTGCAGATTCCCTGGCTTCTTCCGGCGCCTCGTAAGGACCTACCGAGCGGCCTTCCCGAGTTGTGAAGAACCACTGCTGGTCCCGATGAATGATGCGCGGGTGACGTGTACGTGGCACGTCCGATTCACCGTCGCGCAAAATCCAGCGCTATTTTTGGATTCCTCGATTAATAAACAAACCTGCCGTTGTTGGAACCTAAAAACCTCAGTTGGATCATGAAAGTATGTACAACCTCTTGACGCACCTGGAAAATTTTGAAAAGCTCTCATCACCAATAAGGTGGCCGAAAACCGCTCCTGCGTTTTCGGCATTTCCTACATCCCTGTAGGTCACTATGAGTTTTTCAAATTCCCCATGCACATCAATATGTTGCACATCTTTTTCACGCTCAACTGAGGTTTCTAGGTTAAATGGGATATGCTGGTGGATTGTGGAGCCGATTAAGCTCGTTTGTGAATTGAGGTGTAGCTATATGACTGAGTTGAATAAAGCCGATGTTTGCCCATGTGGCACTAACAATAGCTATTCAACGTGCTGCGAGCCATTTGTATCGGGATCAAAGCGGCCGGCCACGCCGGAACAGCTCATGCGCTCGCGTTATACCGCCTATTTTACAGGCGGGCAGGGCGCCTATTTGTTGAAAACCTGGTTTCCTGTGACCGCCTCCGGCGTAACTGCAGAAGAACTCTCGCAGCGCACCTTGCAGTGGCAGGGGCTCGACGTTGTGAGCTCAAGCCAGGACGGTGATTCGGGCCAGGTCGAATTTGTCGCCCGCTACCAGGATGCTGAGGGCAAACCGGGGCAGTTGCATGAAAAGTCTGTGTTCCAGCGCGTTGCGGGACGCTGGTTTTATGTCGGTGGCGAGGTGAGCAATCAAGAAGGCAAGCCGGCTCCAGTTGGGCGTAACGAACCCTGTCCCTGTGGCAGTAACCGTAAGTACAAGCATTGCTGTGGCAAGTAGCAGTTTCGAGTAACAATCTGGCGTTGTCCCGCAACATTATCGGCCGCACACTCCGGTTTTATTGACGAAACCCGGTGCAGGGTCAATATTCAGTAATATCTACGTACTATTGTTTATTGCTCACCCGCCCCGGTTTTTATATCCTTTTTACATCCCTGCTCGAAATCGGTAGCACCTTGAAATCCGTTGTACGCGAAGAATTGGATTATGGCTCTGTCACCATTACCAACATCTGCACCCGCGCATCCTCATTTTGGTGAACACGGCCCTAAGCGCAGAGCCGGTGAACTTATTCCCTCAATGCCGGAACGGTCCCAGCGCATGGTTCCCGAAGATGGCGAGTGGTATTACCGCACTCGGGAGCGAGAGCTTGTTGGTCCCTATAGCACGCGTGAGAACGCCGACAAAGCGGTACGGACCTATACCCGCTTCTGTCGCAAACTGAACAGCGAGCACTTGCGAACTCTCATCAACCAGCACCTCGAAAACTTGCGATTGCAAACGGAGCAAGAGAGCGCGCAACCGCTGCGCGAAGGAGAAATGGAGGTACCGGAATCGCGCAGGCCACGCATCACAACGCAGGATGGCCATTGGTTCTTTCAAACTCGGGAAGGCGAATTGGTAGGGCCCTATGACGCCAGGGAAACTGCGGAGGAAGCGTCGAATACATTTCTCCAGTTTGTCCAGAAAGTAGACAAAAAGAGAATTCACCAACTGATCGCAGCCATGAATGCCGAGGCAGCGGACGCTTGAGGTGACGGATTAAAATCTCATCTATAACATTAGATAATAATCCTAATAGACTGAATATTAACAACTAATCAAATTATTTATCAATTTTTCTGCTGCGCGCCTGTCCCGTTTTGGATTTGACTGCGTGGAGATTCCTCAAATCACCTTGTCGCTAGCGGCGAGCATCATTGACATGCAATTTATGCGTCAGGATGCTATGTTTCACCTCGCTATAAAGCTTCGTTATCCCACTCAGTTTAGGACGTGTCCCTATGAAAAATATTGTCTCTATCTCAGTCGCCGTGTGCCTGGCATTCCTGTTTAGCGGCTGTAGCTGGGTAGATGTCACCCCGGCGGCGCAAGGAGTTCGGATCGCGACAGCTCAAGAAGTAGCCGCGTGCAAACCGATGGGCAGTGTCAGCTCCAAAGTCCTCAGCAAGGTGGGTTTCGTCGACCGAAACGAATACAAGGTAGCCGCTGAGTTGGAAGATCTGGCGCGCGACCAGGCGGCGAAAATGGGTGGCAACGTCATCGTTCCCGATAGCGAGGTTGAGAATGGCCAGCAGAGCTTCCTGGCTTACCGGTGCTAATTCGTGACTATTCGGTCTGCGAGCTAGAGGCACAACAAGATTGTGAACAAGAGCAAAAACAGGGACATGAACAGATTAACGCAATTACCGGTTAAGAGCATCAGGCGCTGGCTGGCGGGTTTGGTGATTCTCTTTGTCGTGGTTCCGGGCTGCGCCAGGACAGTACAAACCAATACCAGCGCTGGCGTTTCTATTAGTGTCGACGAGGTCGCCAGTGGCCTTGGTGTGCCCTGGGGTATGGTGTTCATAGCGCCGGGCCGTATTCTGTACACCGATCGTGTCGGCAAGATCGGTTTGCTGGATACCGGTACGGGCCAGGTGTCAGGCGTGAGCGGTGCCCCACAGGTTAAGATTGGCGGGCAGGGCGGTTTGCTTGATGTGGCCGTACCGCCGGATTATGCGAGCAAAGGCTGGGTTTATTTCACCTACAGCAAAGACCAGGATGGCGAGGGCGTCACTACGGTCGCGCGCGCCAGGCTGTCCGGCACCCGGCTCTCAGATTGGCAGGATCTGCTCGTTACCCGCTCCGCCACCGGCACCGGGCGCCATTTTGGCAGCCGGATTACCTTTGTCGGCGATAATTATCTGTTTTTTGGCGTAGGGGATCGAGGCCATCGTCCCAATGGCCAGGATCGTTCCACACATGCGGGTTCCATACTGCGGATTCATCGCGACGGCAGTACCCCGGCAGATAACCCGTTTATTGGCCAGGATGGCGTGCTTCCGGAAATCTGGAGTTATGGCCACCGTAACCCGCAGGGCCTCACGTACGATGCCGTCACCGGGCGGCTTTGGGAGATTGAGCACGGCCCCAGGGGCGGTGATGAGATTAATCTCATACAACCGGGGCTTAACTATGGCTGGCCGGTGATTTCCTACGGCAAGGAATACACCAGCCTGGCCGCCGTCGGTGAAGCCACCGAAAAAGAAGGCGTGGAGCAGCCCGTCAAGTATTACGACCCGTCAATAGCGCCTTCCAGTCTACTGGTTTACAAGGGCGAGGCGTTCCCGGAATGGCAAGGCAACTTGTTCGCAGGGGCGTTAAAGCTGACGCACCTGAATCGTATCGTGTTGGGTGAGAAGGGCAACGCGGTCGAAGAAGAACGCCTGCTGGAAGGGATGAAGGAGCGTTTTCGCTCGCTCGTTGAAAGCCCTGAGGGTTATATTTATTTTGGTACCGATAGCGGCAAGATTTTTCGGATTAGTCCCGCGGGCGCGGAAGAGGAATAGCGCTTGTGCAGCCCTGTCATTGAGATCGCTGACCGCCACGCGTTGCTCGCGGCTAAAGGCAAAACACTCGCGATGACAGTAGAGAGAAAGAGCGGTATCTGGAAACGGTGATTTTCGTCATCCCCGCGCAGGAGGGGATCCAGTAATTGTTTGAATTTTCCAGATTCCTGACTCGACAACTGCTCCTGCGTTGTTCTAATACCGTGCGTCCATGCACATATGCGTTGTTCTACCAGGCTGCGTCCATGTGGCGATTCGCAAGAATGACGGTCAATTCAAATTCTCCGGGACTCCGGAAGCAATCTCATGCGCTGCGCTCGATGACAGCTAAAAAGGATGGTTTCAGCCACTAGGGCTTCGTTAAATTCCCTGATTCAACACCGTATTGTTTGCAGGGGAAGCTCTCGGTAATTTGCATGACCGGCTTGCCGCCGGCGACAATCCTGTAGGTGCGGTAGATCGCGTCATCCACCCTGGCGAGGGTGTCATCTGGATCAACATTATCTGATGCGGTTTCTACGCCAAAATCCATGATCTCACGGTAGGTCTCCAGGCCAACTTCGCGCAGAATCTCACCGATGCCTATCTGGCCATCGAGCAGTTGCTGGGTGAGTTCGCCGGGCAGCAAATCCGTTTTAAGGAACGAGGTTGCATAGGTATAGACCGCGCGGGTTTTCTCACCGCGTAGTTGCACGATTCGTTTCAGCACCTGTTCACCCGCAGCCGCATCGATCAGGGGCTTTGCCTCATGCAATATAATGCGCTCCTGCCACAGCACATCCACCACGATGGGTTCCCAGAAAAATGCTTCAATATTCTTGGTAACCGTGCCATCCGTGACCAGCAGTGTGCGCACAAAGGGCGGCAACCGGGCCAGGTTCAGGCTTTCGTTATTGAGGTTTACAAGCACATCGCCGTCGACGTAACCACGGCTGGTAAAAAACTGTTTCAAGCGCACACCTTATCCAGATTGACAAAGCGGTTATCCTAACCCGATTAGCCCCCTGAGTGTGAAAACTTTGGCCGCGCAGGCCTCCTGAAATGGTTGAGAGAAATCCTAAACGCCCGCAAAACCTGGCATCGCGCAGGACCTTGGTGATCGCCCCGATATCAGTAAAATTTATTGCTATTTTTGCAGTTAACCTTTACTGAAAATAGGCTTATGCTATTCATATCCTTCGGAAACATGGCAAGGATTGCCACGATTATCTTCAGGAACCCGTAAGCGACTGAGAATACTAATATGAAATGTTTTGTATGCGATACAAAGACAAACCCGGTGCCCGGCGCAGGTGAATTCAAGCGTGTGAAATGCCCTCAATGCGGGGATTACCAGATTTCAAAAGCAGCGCTTGAGGTGTTGCGAATCAGTCCCGAGATGAACTACCAGGTCGATGTTTCGGCACAGCGTTCCTGGCTGAATGGGAAGCGCAGGGCTGGTCGGGGAGTCCCGACTATCGGCTCACGCGAGCTGAGACTCATTCGGCGCCAGTCGAACACCGCCAAGGCTGTTTGATTGCGAAGCCGGGGTATCCTGCAGCAGGGGTTTCCAGCGATAGGTTGCTGTGAATAGGCGCTCCGGGCGGCGTTTCCCATGTGCGCGCTCAACGCTTACGATCGCGGCATTTCCTGCCGAACCTTTGAACCACTTCACCTGGCTGCGTAGCTATTGCGCGCCCGGTGGTAAATGCTTTAATATCAGCTCGGTTTGTGAAACCAGCCAAGCTGTACGTAAATTCCAGGGAACAGGATATGAAAGAAGTAGCCACAACTCAGGATGTGATATTAATGCTAACCAGCTTGTCGCTGATTGCGCGTAACCTTGCAAACCGGCAAGGCAGCACGACACCTGTTGACGCCAGGGATTTAAAAGCGATTTACCGGCAGCTTGACGAAGTTAATGACCTCATCGCCCGCTTGTCGATTGAGGATGAAAGGGTGCCACCTCTTAAGGTGGTTTAAGCCGTTCCCGTTGAACTCTGTTCCTGAGTCCCGCGGTTTGGGTATCTTTATACCGCGCCCTTAAACCGCGCCCTTAAAGCGGGCCGAGTAACCCACCAGCTGGCAGTCGTGTGAGCGTGCCTGGCGAGTCAAGTTGCGTAACAGCGCCTCAAAGGAATCATGGGTGACCTCGATCACGTCTTTGGATGCCGCCCACACATGCCACTTTTTACGGAATACGCCGGTTTTGTAGATTTCGACCTCCAGACCGCCCAGGTTCTTGGCTAAGGCAATCGCATGGGCCTCGTCCTTGCCCTCGTAACTGAGAAAGTACTGCAGCCGCGCCTTGTTGTTTACGCCAAATACATGTTTCCAGCGTAACCAGATATATGACCATACTGCCAGGTTAGTGGTTTTGATTGAGCCCATCGTGGGTTGCCTCCGCGTTGAATTGATTAAGCGTTGTATATCAACAACATCTTCAATATATGTCGTCATCGGCTACATATCAACGCGCCGAAAATCGACATGTATAGTTTTCAGGCACATCGCAAACGACGCCGGCAGGTGAACGCCAGATATCCTCAATCAGGTCTTCTACCGCAGCGCGGATTAGGATAAAGTTGCCCGCCTCGCAGGACTGCAATCGTTCAGCCGATTCTTTTCCCGATTCAACAAATAACAGGCCTATTTATTACATGTGGTTCAAAAACCTTCGTATCTACCGTTTTACCCAACCTTTCCAAATGACTGCCGAGGCGCTGGCCGACTCGTTGTCGCAGCAGGCTTTCGTACCCTGTAGCAAGCAGGGCGAGTTCAGCTACGGCTGGGTTGCGCCGCTACGGGACCAGGGTGACGATTTCGTTCATGTCGCTAATGGCTGCATCATGGTGTGCGCCAAAAAGCAGGATAAATTGCTGCCGGCGTCGGTCATCAAGGAAGAGTTGGAAGAGCGCGTCGCGGAGATATCCGAACGGGAAGGGCGCAGCATCGGGCGCAAGCAGCGCAACGACCTCAAGGATGAAATCCGCTTTGACCTGTTACCGCGCGCCTTCGTGCGTTCCAGCCTGCATTTTGCCTACATCGCTCCCAAGCAAGGCTGGCTGGTCGTCAATGCATCCACAGACAAACAGGCCGAGGAATTTCTCGAAGCCCTGCGCACCGCCATTGGCAGCCTTCCGATTCTTCCCATGACTGCCAAGAGCAATACGACCCAGGTCATGACAGAGTGGGTCAAGGCGTCGCAACCGCCCGCAGGATTTGAGTTTGGCAGCGAGTGCGAGCTGCGGGATCCCCTCGAGAAGACCAGCACCATCCGCTGCAAGCACCAGGATCTTGGCGCCACCGAGATCATCAGCCACGTACAATCGGGCATGGAGGTCGCCAAGCTTGCCCTGACCTGGAACGGTGGCATTGATTGCATTGTCGACGACAAACTCAACATCAAACGCCTCGGCTTCGCCGACGAGATCCAGGAACAGGCCGAGGAGCTGGATGCCCAGGATGCCGCAGCACAGTTCGATATCGAATTTTCGATCATGACCGTCGAACTCGCCGCCTTCATCACTGCCACGGTATCCGCCTTCGGCGGAGTCGATACCTCCCGTGACGGTAAACCCGAAGCTTTAGTGGCTGAAGCTTCAGTCGCGGCTAACCGGCCTGTGCTGGAAGAAGCCTGAGTCGGCATTTACGCAGAGATCGCCACGCTACGCTCGCGATGACAGTTAAGTTTTTGTCAGTGCGAACCCAGTGAAGCGAGCTCGTGGTATATGAAGGAGATCGCCGGGCTACGCTCACGATGACAGGTAATTTTTTTGTCATTGCGAACCTGGTGAAGCGATCTCGTGGTATATGAAGTAGATCGCCGTGCTACGCTCACGATGACAGGTAATTTTTTGTCATTGCGAACCCAGTGAAGCAATCTCGTGGTATATGAAGTAGATCGCCGTGCTACGCTCACGATGACAGGTAATTTTTTGTCATTGCGAACCCAGTGAAGCAATCTCGTGGTATATGAAGTAGATCG
>CAXMOT010000050.1:0-9424 GCA_964195105.1 uncultured Gemmatimonadales bacterium
GATATGGATAAATTAATTATTGAAGGTGGTACGCCGCTGGAAGGTGATGTTCGCATCTCCGGAGCGAAGAATTCAGCGCTGCCAATCCTTGCGGCAGGCCTGTTGGCTGATGAGCCTCTGGTGGTTGGTAACCTGCCGCACCTGCATGACATTACTACCATGATCGAGCTGCTGGGTGTCATGGGCATTGAAGCCGTTATGGATGAGAAAATGAATGTCCAGATCGACGGCAGCACGATCAAGCACTATAACGCGCCCTACGAACTGGTAAAGACCATGCGCGCATCGATCCTGGTGCTGGGGCCTATGCTGACACATTTTGGCGAGGCCGAAGTTTCGTTGCCCGGCGGTTGCGCCATTGGTAGCCGACCGGTTGATTTGCATATTCGCGGCCTGGAAGCAATGGGTGCCGATATCGTTGTAGAGGATGGTTATATTCGGGCCAAGGTTGATGGCCGCCTGAAAGGCGCCCATGTGTTCTTCGATACCGTGACGGTAACGGGAACGGAAAACATCTTGATGGCTGCAACCCTCGCCGAGGGCGAAACCCTGCTGGAAAATGCCGCGCGTGAGCCCGAGGTTATCGACCTTGCGCAGTGCCTGATTGCGATGGGTGCAAAGATCGAGGGCCATGGCACTGATACCATTCGGGTGACCGGCGTCGAGAAATTACATGGCTGTCACTACGATGTGATGCCTGATCGAATTGAGACGGGAACCTACCTGGTGGCTGCGGCGGCAACCGGTGGTCGTGTGCGAGTGAAGGATACCCGGCCCGATATCGTCGAGTCCGTGATTGTCAAGCTCAGGGAAGCGGGGGCTAAAATTGAGATCGGCGATGACTGGATAGAACTGGATATGCGCGGCCGGGAACTCAAGTCCGTCAGTGTGCACACCGCCCCCTACCCAGCGTTCCCGACGGATATGCAGGCCCAGTTTGTGGCTCTGAATGCGGTCGCCAAGGGTACCGGTACGGTGACCGAAACGGTGTTTGAGAATCGCTTTATGCACGTTCATGAGATGATCCGTATGGGCGCGGAAATTGCCCTGGAAGGCAATACCGCGATCGTCACAGGCGTTAGTGAATTGCGTGGGGCGCCCGTCATGGCAACTGACCTTCGTGCGTCTGCCAGCCTGGTGATTGCGGGCCTTGTTGCGCAGGGTGAGACCCTGGTGGATCGTATCTATCACATTGATCGCGGCTACGAATGTATCGAGGAAAAGCTGCAGATACTCGGTGCCACGATTCGTCGTGTGCCGGCATAGCGGGGAATACAGGTTAAGGTGAGTAATCCCCAACGATTAACGATTGCACTTTCCAAAGGGCGTATCCTCGAAGAGACCATTCCGCTGCTCAAGCATGCCGGAATCGAGCCCGCTGAGGATATTTCGTCCAGCCGCAAGCTAATTTTCCAGACTAACCGGCCTGACGTGCAGTTAGTGGTGATTCGGGCGACCGACGTGCCGACTTATGTCAGCCATGGTGCTGCGGATGTGGGCGTATCGGGCAGGGATGTGTTAATGGAATTTGGCGGCCAGGGGCTATATGAGCCCCTCGATCTCAAGATTGCCGAGTGCCGTCTCATGACCGCCGGGCGAGTCGACCAGCCAGAGCCCTCCGGCCGGCTGCGTGTCGCCACCAAGTTTGTGAATATTACCCGCCGCTTTTATGCCGAACGTGGCGAGCAGGTGGATATCATCAAGCTTTATGGCGCAATGGAATTGGCGCCGATACTGGATTTGGCGGATCGCATCGTAGATATTGTTGATACTGGCAAAACCCTCAAAGCCAATGGCCTCGAACCGTTGGAATTGATCGCACCGGTCAGTGCCCGACTGGTAGTCTGCAAGGCGGCAATGAAAATGAAGCACGGCTTGATCCAACCGCTGCTTGAGCAGTTGGCGGATGCTGTCGCTGCGAAGTCATAGACCTCAACCCTAATAGTACCCGGTCCAATGAAGTCTCTCGATATTACCCAGCTCGATTACAGCGATTCCGGCTTTATAGCTAGCCTGGACGGCATGCTCGTGTGGGAAGATAGCCTTAACCAGCAGGTCGAAACCCGGGTCGCCGATATTGTGCGCGGGGTGCGGCAGCGTGGCGATGCGGCGTTGATCGACTATACGCAGCAATTTGATGCGTTTTCGGTAGATGACTTCGGTGCGCTGGAATTATCGCAACAATGCCTGCAGCAGGCGCTGGAATCTGTTCCTGCACTACAGCTTGCTGCCCTCAAGGCTGCGGCCGGGCGAATCCGGGATTACCACCTCAAGCAACGCCAGGACTCATGGCAATATGAGGAGCCTGACGGCACCATACTGGGGCAGCAGGTGACGCCGGTGCAGCGCGTGGGTGTGTATGTGCCCGGTGGCAAAGCAGCCTACCCTTCGACGGTATTGATGAACGTCATCCCGGCACGGGTCGCAGGCGTCGAAGAAATCATTATGGTGGTACCGGCACCGTCCGGTGAGTTGAATGACCTGGTGTTGGCTGCGGCCAGTATCGCCGGTGTTGATCGCGTGTTTACTATCGGTGGTGCCCAGGCCGTCGCAGCATTGGCGTATGGCACGGAGACGGTGCCGAGGGTGGACAAGATCGTCGGGCCGGGCAATATTTATGTGGCGACCGCCAAGCGCCAGGTGTTTGGGCAAGTCGGCATCGATATGATTGCTGGGCCCTCAGAGATACTGGTCTTGTGTGATGGCGGCGCAGAACCGGACTGGATTGCGATGGATTTGTTTTCCCAGGCCGAGCATGACGAGCAGGCGCAGGCCATCCTGGTCGCGACCGAGCAGGGTATTCTCGATGCCGTCGCAGCGAGCATGCAACGTCTGCTGGGCGAGATGGAGCGCAAGGACATCATTGCGCAATCCATCAATGAGCGTGGAGTGTTTGTGCTGGTGGATAATCTGGAACAGGCGGTTGAGGTAATCAATCACGTGGCGCCGGAGCACCTGGAACTTGCGGTAGAGCAACCGCAGGCGTTACTGCCAAAGATAATTAACGCCGGGGCGATATTCCTGGGCTACCATACGCCGGAAGCGTTTGGCGACTATTGTGCAGGTCCCAACCATGTGCTGCCCACCTCGGGTACCGCGCGCTTTTCTTCCCCGCTGGGGGTCTATGATTTCCAGAAGCGCTCTTCCATCATAGGCTGCTCGCGACAGGGTGCCGCCAAGCTGGGTCCGGTGGCCTCGCAACTGGCGCGAGGTGAGGGTTTAACCGCTCACGCGCGCTCGGCTGAATATCGAATCGAAAAGTAGCTACCCGGCTGGCGCGACCGGATTTACTGCGGCACCACCCGCTTCGCGACCAGTGCTTCAACTACTTGTTCTTGACCCTCACGTATCAATGTTACCTGAATGGTCGCGCCCGGCTTGGTCTGGGTGATCTGGTTCATTACCTGGCGAGCGTCCAATACCGGCTGGTCGTTAACCTGGATCATCACATCACCCGGTTTGATGCCGGCAGTGTGGGCTGGCCCGCCGCTATTAACGGCGGTTATCAATATGCCCCGGGTTGTCGCCAGGCCAAAGGACTGTGCCAGCGCAGGAGTAAGCGGTTGTACTTCAACACCGAGCCAGCCGCGCTCGACACTGCCATTGCGGATGATTTCCTGCATGATCTGGCTGGCCAGGTCCGAGGGAATCGCAAATCCGATACCCTGGGAGCCACCTGACTTGGAAAATATAGCGGTGTTAACACCGATCAGTTCGCCATAGGCGTTAACAAGCGCGCCCCCTGAGTTGCCGGGGTTGATGGCGGCGTCGGTCTGGATGAAGTCCTCAAACGTCGTCAGGCCAAGCTGGTGCCGCCCGGTCGCACTGATGATGCCCATGGTGACGGTTTGCCCTACACCGAAGGGGTTGCCGATCGCCAAAGCCACATCGCCGACTTGAATTTGCTCGGAGGATGCCAGCGAAATCACTGGCAGGTCGACGAGATCAACCTTGAGGACCGCCAGGTCGGTTTCCGGATCGGTACCCACGACGGTAGCGAAACTCTCGCGCCCGTCGCGGAGCGCGACCGCGATTTCATCCGCATTTGCGATCACATGATTGTTGGTGAGCAGGTAACCGTCCGAGCTGATAACGACCCCGGACCCCAGACTGGACTGCATGCGCTGCCGTTTGGGGAGGCTGCGGTTGCCGAAAAAGCGCCGAAAGAACGGGTCGTTCATCAACGGATGCGTTTCCTCCACAACCTTGGTGGTATACACATTCACCACTGCGGGCGCGGCTCGCTTCACGGCATCGGCGTAGGAAACTGGCCCATACCCTGAGGGACCGGGCATACGCTGGTCCATATCGGGATCGCTGGTATCCTGGTTCGGTCCCGCGAATTCGATATCGGGACCACGGCTGCTGTCGTTAACCGGAGATAAGGAATCGGGATACAGGTAGAGAAATAAAACGGCTATGACCACGCCGGCGATCGTGGGCCACAATATCAGTCGGGAAAATGATGTCATCGATGCTTTAACGCCTGGTTGAGACCCCTTGCGAGGTGAAGTCTGTGTTGCCCTCTATTGAGGGCCGTTGGATATTGCTATTATGGCACAAATTCAATTCACAGAAAGCTGAGGAACCTATGAACAATAACTTAATACCGCAGCTAAAGCCTGCAGGCCTCGCCCCATGGGGATTACAGAGACCTAAATCCAGTAAGTCTCTGCAACCAGAGGCATCAAGGTATTATTCGGAGGTTCCTTAACTACCATGAGCATTTCGCTGGCAAATCTACTCGCGTGTTGTAACGACATCCTGCAGCCGGATCGATTCGACGATTATTGTCCGAATGGCCTGCAAGTGGAGGGTGCCGCGATGATCGATACCCTGGTCACCGGAGTGACCGCAAGCCAGGCACTGCTGGAGGCGGCCGTTGCTGCGGGCGCCCAGGCGGTGCTGGTGCATCACGGCTATTTCTGGAAGGGGGAAAGTCCCCGGGTTACCGGGCTGCTGAAGCGGCGCTTGAAACTGCTGCTGGATAACGATATCAGTTTGCTGGCCTATCATTTGCCGCTCGACGCGTTGCCCGAGTATGGTAACAATGCCAGCCTGGCCAAGGTGCTCGGGTTTAATGTGACCGGCGGATTGCAGCCGCACAAAGAGCACAGCATTGGCCTGGTGGGAGAACTTCCGCAAGCTATGCCGGCGGCAGAGCTGGGCACGCATATTGGCGAGCGGTTGCAGCGTGAACCGCTCCACATACCGGGCCGCAGTGACACTATCAAGACAGTTGCCTGGTGCACCGGCGCGGCACAGGGATATATCGACCAGGCCGTGGCGGCCGGGGTTGATGCGTATATTACGGGTGAGATTTCAGAACAAACAGTGCATGTCGCACGCGAATCGGGGATTCATTTCTTTGCCGCCGGCCACCATGCGACCGAGCGCTACGGCGTGCAGGCGTTAGGGGAGTACCTGGCAGGCAAGACCGGGGTGCAGCACCAGTTTATCGACATCGAAAATCCGGCATAGCCGACTGTCGAGTCAGGCGGTTTTTATTTCCGGGGCAGGGCCGGAGCCCGCAGTATCTTCGGCAGCGCTGTCATCCGGCGGCGGCGCATAATCCTTGGGTGGTTCCACGGGGGCATTCTTATCTGCCGCGGCTTCTTCAGCATCCCCCATCGCAGAGAGCAACGCATTGGGTTGCTGCTGGCCCAGTTGCTGGGTTAGTTGTTGTGGGTCAGCCAGTTTTTCAGCGCCCTCGGCAAGGTGTTTGTAGACTTTCACGTAGTCTTCGGTGAGGTTGTGGACCAGCTCGGAGGTCGTGTTAAAGTGGCTGGTAACTGTCTGTTTGTATATTTCGAAGTCGTGCTCGACCTCTTGCAGTTGGGATTCCAGTTTGCGTGATTTCACGTCGTCTGATTGCAGCAGGTTGAACAACAACAAGCCAAGGCCGGTTCCCGCTGCGAATGCAACAATCGCGACAAACCATATGGAATTTAACAAGTCCACAGCTACTCCAAAATTATCGATCAATTTAATCGGGCCCGCTAAATATTCACCCTGTCCGGTACGGGCCCGGACTACTTAAGTCGGGGAAACATCCTCGGCTTGCAGGCCTTTTTGGCCCTCGACCATCGTATACTCTACCAATTGACCATCAATCAATTTTCGGTAGCCATCGCCCCTTATCGCCCGGTAATGCACAAAGACATCTTCGCCGCCTTCGCGCTCTATAAACCCGTATCCCTTGGCATTGTTAAACCATTTGACTGTGCCAGTCTCACGATCAGACATACTCCTATCCTCACACACTTGCTACATTATTGTTTTTTGTTTTATCAAGACTGTGTGTCTTAAAGCCTTACAGCCTCCTCGTCATTATATCGACACAAGCCGAATAAACAACTGACCCGTCGGGACTTTTTAGCTTAGGGGTCCCCCAGCTCCTCCAGTTTCCCGAACTGCTGTTGCAGTTTGTCCAAATTGGCCTGCAGTGCCGCCTGGCGATCGCGTTCCTTGGCAACCACCGCTTCCGGCGCCTTGGCGACAAAATTGGCATTGTTTAATTTGCCCGAGATGCCCTGCAATTCCTTCTCTGCCTTGTGTATTTCACGGCCCAACCGGGAACGTTCTGCAGCGACATCAATCAGTCCCTTCATGGGTACCAGGATTTCCAGGTTGGCAACGATCTGGATCGCCGCCAGGGGCGCTTCCGCTGCTTCCAGCAAGTCGATGCATTCCAGCTTCGCGAGTTTGGTCAGGAACTGGCGATTCTCCTGCAGGCGCCGCTTATCCTCAGCGCTGGCATTTTTTAGCAGGACCGGAATCGGCCTTGCCGGAGAGATTTTCATCTCGCCGCGAATATTACGGATCGCAACAATGACGCCCTGTAGCCATTCGATGTCCGCGACCGCCTGTGGGTCAATGCTTTCCTGGTCGGCTACCGGGTAAGGCTGGGTCATGATGCTGTCGCCCTGCCGTCCGGCGAGGGTTTTAATCTGCTGCCAGATTTCCTCGGTAATGAATGGCATCAGCGGATGCGCCAGGCGTAGTGTGGTTTCCAGCACCTGAATCAGGGTGCGGCGGGTGCCTTTTTTCTGTGCGTCGCTGGCCTGCTCGTCCCACAATACGGGTTTGGACAGCTCCAGGTACCAGTCGCAGTACTCGTTCCACATAAAGCTGTATAATTTTTGCGAGGCGATATCGAATCGGTATTGGCCAATTGCCGCTTCGATTTCAGTGGTCGCGTCTTGCAGCCGCGACATAATCCAGCGGTCGGCCAGTGAAAGCTGACCATCGATCGAACCGTCCTGGCCGCAGTCCTCGCCTTCGGTGTTCATTAACACGTAGCGCGCGGCATTCCAGATCTTGTTACAGAAGTTACGAAAGCCCTCGATACGCCCGACATCAAAGTTGATATCCCGGCCGGTGGAGGCCAGGGAATAGTAGGTGAAGCGCAACGCGTCGGTTCCGTAGGCGTTGACGCCTTCGGGGAAATCGGCCCGTGTGAGCTTCTCGATCCGGTCGCGCAACTTGGGGACCTGCATGCCCGACGTCCGCTTCTGGACCAGTGGTTCCAATTCAATGCCATCAATCAGGTCGATCGGGTCGAGTACGTTGCCCTTGGACTTGGACATTTTCTGGCCGTGGCTGTCGCGCACCAGTCCGTGCACGTAAACGGTCCGGAACGGAACATCGTCCATGAAGTAGAGCGTCATCATGATCATCCGCGCTACCCAGAAGAAAATAATATCGAATCCCGTCACCAGTACATTGGTGGGATGGAAGGTTTGCAGTTCTTTGGTGTCGTGTGGCCAGCCCAGTGTGCCGAAGGTCCATAGTCCGGAGCTGAACCAGGTGTCGAGTACGTCTTCATCGCGGGTGAGAGTGATATCTGCGCCCAGGTCATGCTTTTCGCGCACTGCGGCCTCGGAGCGGCCGACATAAACCTTGCCGGATGCGTCATACCATGCGGGGATCTGGTGTCCCCACCACAGCTGTCGTGAGATACACCAATCCTGGATGTCGCGCATCCATGCGAAATAGGTGTTCTCCCACTGTTTGGGCACGAAATTGATGTCGCCGTCTTCGACCGCCTTGATGGCCTTTTCCGCCAGGGGTTGGGTTTTTACATACCACTGGTTGGTGAGATAGGGCTCGATAATCACGCCGCTGCGGTCACCACGCGGTACTTTAAGCAGGTGATCATCCACCTTTTCGAGTAATCCCAGGGCTTCCAGGTCGGCGACTACCTGCTGGCGCGCGACTTCCCGGTCCAGTCCCTGGTACGCCGCCGGTACGTCAGCGTTGAGGCGAGCGTCGTTATCAAAAATATTGATCATCGCCAGGTTATGGCGCTGGCCCATCTCGTAGTCATTGAAGTCATGGGCGGGAGTAATCTTGACGCAGCCGGTGCCGAAATCCTTGTCGACATAATCATCTGCGATGATGGGAATGTCGCGGTCCGCCAGTGGCAGGTGAATGGTCTTGCCGATGAGCTGTTGATAACGCTCGTCATCGGGATTCACTGCAACGGCAGTATCGCCGAGCATGGTTTCGGGGCGCGTGGTGGCTACCGTGACGTGGCCGGAGCCATCACTGAGCGGGTAGCGAAAGTGCCACATAAAGCCTTTCTCTTCCTCGGAGATGACCTCGAGGTCGGAAATGGCGGTGTGTAATTTGGGGTCCCAGTTGACCAGGCGCTTGCCGCGGTAGATCAGGCCATCTTCGTAAAGTCGCACGAAGGCCTCCTGGACGGCCTCGGAAAGTCCCTCGTCCATGGTGAAGCGTTCCCGCGACCAGTCGGGCGACGCACCGAGGCGGCGCAACTGCTGGGTAATGTTGCCGCCGGATTCCTTTTTCCACTCCCAAATTTTCTCGATAAATTTTTCGCGGCCCAGGTCATGGCGAGATTGCCCCTGCGCATCGAGCTGCCGCTCAACCACCATCTGGGTCGCGATACCGGCATGGTCTGTGCCCACTTGCCAGAGGGTATTGGCGCCTTTCATGCGTTGATGGCGCACCAGTGCGTCGATAATAGCTTCCTGGAAGCCATGCCCCATATGCAGGCTGCCGGTCACGTTGGGTGGTGGGATCATGATGCAATACGGGTCACCCGAGCCGCTGGGTTTGAAGTAGCCGCGTTCCTCCCAGGTTGAGTACCAGTGTTCTTCGAGTTGTTGCGGTTGGTAAGTCTTTTCCATGGTCTATAGCTTCGGCGGGGGAGATTAATCTTTGGTTGGCGCAAATACGGTGGCGCAAAAAATTCCAGATTATACAGGGCCTGTAGCAGGTCTTATACCGTGATTGGAATCATTTTCTCTAGGAACCTCTGAATAATAACTTAATACCTCTGCGAGACCTGAAGATTTTAGCTGCAAGGCGGGAGTTGCCGCCAATGCTTATTGCATTGGCAAGGATCCCAACACAGCAGATGAAGCCTTCAGGCCTCGCCCTATGGGGGCTTGCAGAG
>CAXMOT010000051.1:0-5187 GCA_964195105.1 uncultured Gemmatimonadales bacterium
GGTATATAGGTCACCATCATCAGCATCGCGAATAATACAGCGATAAAGTAAATGTTAACTTTGCTCACCTCCCAGATATCGGCCTTGGCCACCGAGCAGGCGGTAACCAACACACTGGCCACCGGCGGTGTCTGCTGGCCAATGCCCAGGTTCAAAGTGACGATGATACCGAAATGAACCGGGTCGATACCCACCTGGTGGACCAGGGGCATGACGATGGGCACCACCAGGATAATCGCCGCCGCGGAGTGCAGGAACAGGCCGACGACCAGAAAAAACACATTCAGCAGGGCGAGCACGGCGTACTTGTTCTGGGTGATCTCACCGATACTATCCGCCAGTGTCTGCGGTACCTGGGCCTCGGTGAGGTACTCACCGACCAGCACCGAAGACGCGACCAGCAACATCACCACCGCGGTCTGCACGCTGCCGTCGATCATCGCCTGTTTCAGATGCGGCCAGTCGAGTTCATGATAGATGATGCCGATGACGATGGCCGCTACCACGGCGAGTCCGGCACCCTCGGTGGCGGTCACAAAACCGCCGAAGATACCTCCCAGAATGATCACCGGCAGAGTAAATGCCAGTGCGGCGTCCTTGAATGTCGCCACTACCTGGCTGACCCTGAACACCTCTTCGACCGGATAGTTGTAGTGCACCGCAAACCGGTGTGCAACCACCATCATCAGGAAACCGCCCAACACCCCCGGGACAATGCCGGCTACAAACAGTTGCACCACCGAACTTTGTGCCATCACCGCATAAAGGATCATCGGGATCGATGGTGGAATTATCACTGCCAGGGTCGCCGACGAGGAGGTAACCGCTGCTGCAAATGGGCCCGGATAACCTTTTTTCTTCATCTGCGGTATCAGTATCGATCCCAGCGCGGCCACATCCGCGACCGCCGATCCGGAAATCTCGGCGAAAAACAGCGATGTGCCGATATTGACCATCGCCAGACCGCCTTTAACGAATCCGAAGATCGCGGACGCAAACGCGATCAGGCGCCGTGAGATACCGGTGGAATTCATGATCGCACCGGCCAGGATGAACAGCGGGATTGCGATCAAGGGGAAATTGGTAGCGCCATCCATCATTACCAGTGCTACATTTGGCAATACGTCTATACCATGCGCGAATACCATCGCGCCACTGGCGACCACTGCCAGCGCCACCGCGATAGGCACATTAATTAACACCAGTACCAGTAAGCCGATGAACATCCAGAATATAATCATCGTGGCTGTACTCCTCGTAACTGTACTCCTCGTGGCACTACTTCGCGCCTACTCATGATTCATGCCGAAGGACTTCGGCGTGGCCGATCGCTTCACGCCAGATTTGAGGCAGGTTGAGGATTTCCGCGATCACGAACAGGATAGCGCCAATCGGTATCACCGACTGTGTGAACTGGGTGCCGACATCTGGCAGGCTGATCAGAGTATCGCCTTCCAGGATCACCAGCACCACATAGCCGTACCAGGCCAGCATTAGGAAAAAACCGATGACCACGAGCTCAGCAAGAATCACCAGCGGCACACGGTATAACGGCGAAACAGCGGCAATCAATCCCGGTACGCCGATATGGGCGCGCTTTAAAGCTGCCAGCGAAGCGCCGTAATAGGTCAACCAGGCGAGCTGGACGGAAGCAACTTCGTCGTACCAGGAAAGCGCATGCCCCGACCATCGGTAGATAACCCCTAGCACAACCACCACGGCCAGGCTGACAATGAGCAGGACAGCGATCGCCTCTAACAGACGCTCGAATAGCGAACGTGCAGTGCGGACGTCGAATTTATTCACTCAAGAGCACCTTTCGAATCAGAATTAATTTATCAGGCCAAAAAAATACCCTGCCCCGCGATAGCGAGGCAGGGTTTGGTTGTACTATTTACTACTTGGCAAGACCCAACGCCGTGTCAATCAACAACTTGCCGTTAGGCACAGTGCTCCCGAATTCATCGTAGATCGGCCCACTGGCATTGATAAAGGCATTTTTGTCCGCATTATTGACCTTAATCCCACCTGCCTTGAGCTCCGCGAGTAAGTCAACTTCCATTTTGGCAGCGGTTTTATAGACGAAGTCCTGGGTTTCCATCGCCGTGCTCTCGAGAATATTACGCACATCCGCGGGCAGTTGGCCCCAGTACTTGGTGCTTACCGTTACATAGGCCGGTGTGTACACATGTCCGCTCATGGAGAGATACTTTTGCACTTCCTGGAACTTGCCGCTGGCGATCTGTGCCAATGGATTTTCCTGGCCATCGAAGGTGCCGGTCTGCAGGGCAACGAATACCTCCGAGAACGACAACGGTGTCGGATTGGCGCCGTAGGCCTTGAACATCTTCACCCGCCACACTGACTTCGGCGTTCTCAGTTTTAGACCCTGAAGGTCTTTGGGTGTGTTGATGGGGCGCTTGTTATTGGTGATATTACGGAAGCCGTTCTCCCAAATCGCCAGTATTTTGTAGCCTTTCTTTTCGACAATCGGCGCCAGTGTCGGCCATACGATCTTCTTCTCGATACGCGCCATGTGCTCCCTGTCCTTGACCAGATATGGCATGTCGAAAAGTCCGAATTCATCCACCACCGAGGCCATTACCGAAGATGGCAGTGCGAAGTTAACGGTGCCGAGCTTGAGCTTTTTCAATAACTCCTTGTCCTTACCCAATTGGCTCGAGCCGAACACCACGACTTTCGCCTTGTTTCCAAGTTTGGCGTTGGCGCGCTTGGCGAATTCATTGGCCGACGCCTCAAACAGCGAACCCGGTTTGCCAACGTGGCCGAAATTCAGCTGCATTGGTTCGGCGATAACCGGTGTCGCAAGCATGACGCTTAGTAAAACTGCGGGGCTGATAATTTTTAGAAATCTCATTATTTTTCTCCTAATCTTTATAATAGTTAGTATTGCTAATGGCTTGTTTTAAATAATTGCTTCTTTATTTTTACACGCTCATTTCTACCCTCTTACTTCATCTATGTCGATTTATTATTGGACTCGTTAAAACAATAACCCTTGCTACTGTGTTACAAATTCAAGTTAGGGATTATTTGCCAGATAGTCAAGCGCGGCGTTTATACCGCCTTTGCTAAATGGTATTTTTGCCACCTCCAGCCCCATCTCTACCCCGCTTAACGTGCCGGCTAGCATCAGGTCATTAAAGTCACCCAGATGGCCAATGCGAAATACGCGTCCCTGGACTTTGGCCAGACCGGTACCGAGTGACATATTATAACGCTCCAGAATTACCTGACGCAGGAAATCAGCATCGTGCCCCTCGGGTACCAGCAGTGCAGTCAGCGCGCCGCTGTACTCTTCGGGATTTTCGCACAGGATATCCAGGCCCCAGGCCCGCGCCGCGCGTCGTGTCGCTTTGCCATGGCGCTGGTGTCTGGCGAACACGTTGTCGAGGCCTTCTTCGTCCAGCAACATTTTCAGGGACTCGCGCAGGGCGTAGAGCAGGTTGGTAGCGGGGGTATAAGGGAAATAGCCAGATTTACCGGCGTTTATCATTGGCTGCCAACGCCAATAGGAGGCTGGCAGGGTCGCAGTCTTAGTGGCCTCCAACGCCTTCTCGCTGATCGCATTGAAACTCAGGCCGGGCGGCAACATCAGCCCTTTTTGCGACCCGCCAACGGTAACATCAACACCCCATTCGTCGTGGCGGTAATCGATCGAGCCTAATGAAGAAATTACGTCCACCATGAACAAGGCTGGATGACCAGTACTGTCGATCGCTTTTCTGATTTCACCGATACGACTGGTGACGCCTGTAGAGGTTTCGTTGTGGACTACCATCACTGCCTTGAATTCGTGGTTCTTGTCCGCGGATAACCTGGCTTCAACTTCAGCAGGATCGACCCCATGGCGCCAGTCACCTGCTACAAATTCGACATCAAGTCCCATTTCCTTTGCGATGCCTTGCCACAGGGTGGCGAAGTGCCCGGTCTCGAACATCAATACCTTGTCACCGGGTGACAGGGTATTGACCAGCGCCGATTCCCAGGCACCGGTGCCCGAGGCGGGATAAATAACCAGGTCGGCCGAGGTCTTGAAAACCTGTTTCAAACCTTTGAGAACTTCGAGCGTAAGTTCTGCAAACTCCGGACCACGGTGATCCATGGTCGGCATGTCCATCGCGCGCAGTACCCGGTCAGGTACATTGGTCGGCCCGGGAATTTGAAGGAAATGACGCCCTGTTGGTGTCGGCATTACAAGCTCCTATTAAATTGTTTTATTTCTTAGTTTGGGGGACAATCCTGCCTCACCCAGTAGTGTTGTGCAAGCCCCTGACATTGTTTTTTTGATCAGGATTATTTTGTATAACAAGTTACTGTCTGGCTTATAAATTTAGACATTACTGCTGTTCATTTTACGTCCATAATTTCAATTGTTGTATGTTAAGTTAAAGGGCTTTCCTATTGGCTAAAAATTCCATATCTCCTCACATATCTTCATCCATGGCAGCGCGCATTGGCGACAGAGCATTGGCCGCCAGGTTGCGAAATGAACTGGAAGGAGAGGTTATATTTGATGCTTTCAGTCGCGGTCGTTACAGCACCGATGCCTCGATTTACCAGATCGAACCGATTGGTGTTGTAGTGCCGCGCAACGAGCAGGACATTGTGCGCTCTATTCAAATAGCCGGCGACGAGGGTATCCCGGTATTGCCGCGAGGTGGCGGCACTTCCCAGATCGGGCAGACCGTGGGCACGGCCCTGGTTGTTGATACCAGCAAGTATTTGAACCAGGTAAGGGAGTTTGACCCCGAGTCACGCTCGATTTGTGTCGAACCCGGGATGGTGCTGGACCAACTCAATAAATTCTTAAAGCCGCACGGTCTTTTCTATCCGGTCGATGTCTCAACCGGTAATCGTGCGACCCTCGGTGGCATGGCCGGCAACAACAGTTGCGGCGCTCGTTCCATTCGTTACGGTAATATGGTGCACAATGTGCAGGCTATCGATGCCATTCTGGCCGACAGCAGCGCCGCGCACTTTGCCGATTTGGCCCACACTACGCAAGACGGCTCCTGTGTTGATCTGGTGCGAAAAATAACTCAACTGGGTCAACGCGAGGCTCAAGAAATTGCGCGCCAGTTTCCTGCGCTATTGCGGCGCGTCGGTGGTTATAACATCAATGAAGTCGCCGACACGGATACGGCTAACTTTGCGCGTTTGCTG
>CAXMOT010000052.1:0-7977 GCA_964195105.1 uncultured Gemmatimonadales bacterium
GGTGCGGTAGCGCCAACACTGACAGTCCAGGCGCGTACCTCTTGCACACCGGCGGTGAAGTAGGTTTGTAGGCCAAGCAGTTCATAGCCTGCACGAATGACCCGATTCAGTCCTGGCTCTTCGAATCCAAGATCGGCAAGAAACTCGGTGCGCTCGTCTTCTTCGAGTTCGACTATTTCCGCTTCAAGTTTGCTGCATACCGGCACGACAACAGACCCTTCTTCCGCGGCGATGGCGTTGACCACATCGAGGTGAGGATTGTTGTCGAAGCCGTCTTCATCGACATTGGCGATATACATCGTGTCTTTGGTGGTGAGCAGGTGAAACTGTTTGATCAGTTCACGCTCGTCATCGTTCATGTCTAATGACCGGGCCGGCTTCGCTTCGTTCAGGTGCGGCAACAGTTTTTCGAGCAGCGCTTTTTCCTGGATGGCGTCCTTGTCGCCGCCCTTTGCGGTGCGCGTGACGCGTTGCAATTGCTTCTCGACACTTTCCAGGTCGGCGAGCGCCAGTTCGGTGTTGATCACCTCGATATCATCGGCGGGATCTATTGCATTGGCGACATGAATGACATTCTCGTCTTCGAAGCAACGCACCACGTGGGCGATGGCATTGGTTTCACGAATATTGGCGAGAAACTTGTTGCCCAGCCCTTCACCTTTGGAGGCGCCCGCGACCAGCCCGGCGATATCCACGAACTCCATGGTGTTGTGTACCACGCGCTGGGGCGACACGATCTCGGCGAGTTTGTCGAGGCGCGGATCCGGCATGGGAACGATCCCCGTATTGGGGTCGATGGTGCAGAAGGGGAAATTTTCCGCTCCAATCTTTGCCTTGGTGAGGGCGTTAAATAAGGTGGATTTACCGACGTTGGGTAGGCCCACGATGCCAACATTAATTGCCATGTTTGCTGTTTCCGAATTACTGGGAAATCCGCCTCGTGCCCCTCAATGTGGAGTCACGACGAGATTTCAGGATTATTTCAAATCGTTGCTGTTGTTGACGGTCGCGGCATTAAAGCCGTTCATCAGGGTCTGGGCCTTGTTCCACTGGCCATGCACTGCCTCTGGCAGAATGGCGATGGCTTGCCTGATTGCGTCATCGATAAGCGCCTGGTCCGGCTTCGATGCCTTCTTCAGGACGTAGTCCACCACTTCGCGACTGTGGCCGGGATGGCCAATGCCGATGCGTAACCGCATGAAGTCATTAGTGCCCAGGTGAGCGACGATATCACGCAGCCCGTTATGGCCGCCATGACCACCACCTTGCTTGAGTCGTGCAGTGCCGGGCTGGATATCCAGCTCATCGTGCGCAACCAAAATCGCTTCCGGTGGAATCTTGTAATAGCTGCAAATCGCGCTGACCGACTGGCCACTGCGATTCATGAAAGTGGTGGGCACCAGGCAATGCAGTTCTGTGCCGTCTACTTTCAGCCGCGTATACAAGCCTTGAAACTTCTTGTCCGGTTTGAACTGGGCATGTTTCAGGTGGGCGAGCAGAAATACGAAATCCGCGCCAGCATTGTGTCGCGTAGCTTCATATTGTGGGCCCGGATTTCCCAGGCCCACAATAAGTTGCAGTTTGCTTGTCATGGTTGCTCGCTGCTTTAAGGTATCAAGCAGCCATCAGCGACGAAAGGTTATTCGCCTTCTGACTCTTCAGCGCCACCCTGGGCAGTCGCTTCAGGAGCGTCAGGTGCAACGGCAGCGCCTTCCTCTTCTTCAGGTTCCAGAGCCTTCTTGGGTGTATGAATAGCAGCGACGGGGTGGTTGTGATCTTCGTCTTCGACCGCGTGTAAGAGTGATACACCTTTTGGCAATTTGAGATCAGACAGGTGAACGATTTGGTCGAGCTCAACATCTGCGATATCCACTTCAATATATTCCGGCAGATCAGCGGGCAGGCAGCTGATTTCAATTTCCGATATATTGTGCGTGATGACGCCGCCCTGGTCCTTGATGCCGACAGACGTTTCTTCATTTACAAAGTGCAAGGGAACCTGGACGGTAATCGCAACGTTCTTGCTGACGCGCAGGAAATCAGCGTGCATGATGCGTGGCTTGGCCGGGTGACGCTGCAGGTCCTTGATGATGACCTGTTGCGAGTCGCTGCCGATGTTCAGGGTGATGATGTGCGAGAAAAACGCCTCATTTGAGGTCGCCTTCATAATATCCTTGTGCGTCAGCGTGATATTCACTGGCGCCTGCTTTTGACCGCCATAGATAATGGCCGGTATTTTGTCTTCCAAGCGGCGTAGGCGGCGGCTCGAACCTTTCCCTACGACCTCTCGGGTCTCTGCGTCTAATACGAATTCATTGCTCATTGTTACTTCCTCTATATATATAAACGCAATTGGCTCCTTCGACCAAAACCAGTTGCGCCGTGGTTGCCCTGCCTGTTATTGGAACAGGGCGCTAATTGACTCGGCATTACATACCCGCCGAATCGATTCGGCCAAAAGAGCCGAGATGGTTAATTGGTGAATTCTGTCACAGGCTTTCGCGGCATCGCTCAGCGGTATCGTGTCGGTTACAACCAGTTGGTCAAGCACCGAGTTGTTGATATTTTCTATGGCTTTTCCCGATAATACCGGGTGGGTCGCATAAGCAACCACCTGGATGGCGCCTTTTTCCTTGAGGGCTTCCGCCGCCTTGCACAAGGTACCTGCGGTATCGACGATGTCATCGATCAAAATACAGGTATTACCCTTGACGTCACCAATGATATTCATGACCTGGGCATCGTTCGCCTTGGGGCGTCGTTTATCGATGATGGCCAGGTCGATATCGTTAAGCTGTTTCGCCAGTGCCCGGGCCCGAACCACGCCGCCAACATCCGGCGATACCACGATCGGATTGGGGTAGTCCTGCTGGACGATGTGCTCAATCAGCGCGGGTGAACCGTAAATATTGTCCACCGGGCAACTGAAAAAGCCCTGGATCTGGTCGGCGTGCAGATCGACGGTTAGAACCCTGTCGATGCCTACCGCGTCCATCATGTCGGCTACAACCTTGGCCGTAATCGGCACCCGTACTGACCTGACACGACGATCCTGGCGTGCATAGCCGTAATAGGGCACTACCGCAGTGATGCGATCCGCCGATGAGCGACGAATGGCGTCAACCATAACCAGCAGTTCCATCAGGTTATTGTTGGTCGGCGCACAGGTTGGCTGGATGATGAAAACGTCTTTGCCGCGGACATTCTCGCGAATCTCTGCAGAAATTTCGCCGTCACTAAAACAGCCTACTTCGGCACGCCCAAGCGGGATGTCTAAACGTTGTGCTACCTGACGGGCCAGTTCTGGATTAGCATTGCCGGAAAATAGCGATAGATTGGCTGCCACGATGGATCGCCTCATGTTTGCTGGTTTGCGCAAAAGAAAAGATGGCTGGGGTGGCAGGATTCGAACCTGCGCATGCCGATACCAAAAACCGGTGCCTTACCGCTTGGCCACACCCCAACATAAATCTTTACATCATAATACAGTACTAATTTTCGCAACCTGGTGTAACGGTGACAAGTTGACTCCATGAGCACTAAAGCCGGACCAATGTCGTGGCAATTGAGCTACGACTTGCTCGGCTTGAGTTTGTGAGTCAAAGCTTGCGAATATGCTTGAACCGGTGCCGGTTAAGCGAGCATTCGCGAATTGGTTTAACCACTCTAACGCCATTTTGACGTCAGGATAGAGCTCTTTTACGAGCGCTTCGCAGTCGTTGAAACCACCATACCCCAAGGCGGCCGCTATTGTGATGGGTGATGTGTTGCGTGTCAATTGCCTATGGGAAAAAATATGCCCTGTTGAAATCTCGCATGGCGGGGTAATTACGACGAACCAGGGCGTCGGTAAGACGACCTTTTCCAGCTTTTCCCCTACGCCTTCGGCCCATGCGGATACGCCGTGTACAAATACCGGCACATCGGCGCCCAGCGACAGGCCGATCTCCGCCAATTCCGCCAGGCCCAGACCCGTCTGCCATAACGCGTTAAGCCCCACCAATGTGGTGGCCGCATTGGAACTGCCGCCGCCGAGTCCGGCGCCCATGGGCAGGCGCTTGGCGATTGAGATCCGCGCGCCGCATTGGGAGCCGCTGGCTTGCTTGAGCAGGTGCGCGGCACGCACAATCAGGTTGTCTACCTCGGCGACCCCGGCCATGGGCGTGTCGAGCCGAACCTCCCCGGTAGCGCTTGCTGCAAAGGTGAGCTCGTCTGAATAGTCCACTATTTGGAACAGGGTCTGCAGATTATGGTAGCCATCGTCACGCTGCCCGGTGATGTGCAGCATCAGGTTAAGCTTTGCCGGGGCAGGCAATGTGAGGGTGGTTTTACTCATCCGGGCTCACTCATCGGGGTTAGTCGATTCGGGTATGCGGGGCAACCATTGCGTGATTACGAGGGTCAATCGGACGGCATCGCGTTGCAGGCGAATCTTGCGCGGCAACCACAACGTGTCCACTTGTTGGTAGCTACTGAATTGCAATTGCCAGTCGGCTTGCTGCAATGACTGCAGTCGGCCCTGGTTATTGAGTTGCTGGCGGGGCGGATACGCGGGATCCGGTAGGCCGCGGATCCAGTGCTGCAGCGAGCCAACCGGCAGCGACCAACCGACCTGCTGTTGCAGGGTTGCCTCGGGTTGCTCGGTCGCAAAGCGACCCTGGCCGGCGATGTCGAGTGTGACCAGCTGCGGAGTGCCGCTAATATTGACCGACCCCTGGCCAAACGGGCCGCGTAATTGAATATCGAACGTCGCGCCCTGCTGGTACCAGCTTATCTGGCCGCTGCCGCTGTTGTCCGGTGCGCGCACGCCGAGTTTGCCGTGCAGTTGCCAGTCGGTAATGGCCAGCATCTGGCGTTCATGTTGGTGCCAAAGCGACAGGATTTTCGGATCAGTGCTGTCAGCGACCTTTGGTTGCAGGGCGCAACTGGCTAAGGCGATGCACAGAGCCGCCAGGGCTGGCAGGTAAAGGTTATGGTGCAAGGCTTTGTCCAGGCTATATTTCAGGGTCGAGGCGTTCGATGACGTTCTTGATGATTTCGCTGTCCGGTTGGCGCTCCAGTGCGTCCTTCCATACTTGCTGGGCACGTTCATATTCACCGGTGATCCATAAAACTTCGCCCAGGTGCGCGGCCACTTCATGGTCCGGATAATCGGACAGCGCTTTTTCCAGCAGCTTTATCGCTTCTTTATAGTCACCCAGTCGAAACAGCGCCCAGCCGAGGCTGTCGGTGATCGCGGGATCGTTGGGTTTTAATTCATTGGCGCGGGTAATCAGCTCCAGTGCTTCATCGTAGCGGTCGGTACGGTTAGCCAGCGTATAGCCAAGTGCATTGAGCACCATGGCATTGTCGGGCTGCATGCCCAGAATCTGGCGCAGGTCACGTTCCATTTCCTCGAGGTTGTTGGCTTTCTCGGAGGCCATCGCGCGGGAATACAGCAAGTTGATATCCTGCTCATATTGCTCGAGCGCCTGGTTCAGCAGGGCAAGGGCGGCAACGACATAGTTGTTCTTGCTGAGCAGGTCGGCTTCCAGTAAATACAACGATTTGGCCTGTTTTTCATTGCTGCTGCGTGCCGCATTGAACCATGTCTGTAAATCGGGCAGCCGATCCCCGTCAATGAGCAGTTGGCCGAGGCGCGAGTAGGATGGCAGGATTTTACTGCCCGACATCACTTCCCGGTAATGGGTGATTGCGCCTTCACTGTCCATGGTTTGCTCGGCAATCTGGGCCAGGTAAAAATGGGCTTCACTCACGGTCAACGGATTGCGCAATAACACTTGCAGGTGCATCGCAGCCTCGTCAAGCAGCCCGTTTTCCATCGCGATGAGCGCCAGTGTGAGGCGCAATTGACCGTCCCGGGGAGATTGCCGCACCAGGTACTCAAACTGTTGCTGGGCTTCTTCAAGCATCTTGTTATCGATCAACAGCTGCGCATAGAGCAGGCGTATCTGCTTGTTGGTTGGTTCGCGCTCAAGTTCGTCGTTCAGTTCCTTCATCGCCCGGTCGGTTTCCCCGAGTTGGTGATGCAGGCGAATTTTCAGGAGCAGGCTTTGGGTGTTGGCCTGTATTTTATGCAGATCCTTGGCCGTTGCCAGGGCTTCCTGCAGGCGACCACTGATTTGCAGCATGATGGTCTTGGCGAACAGCAGCTTGTTGTTTTTTGGATGGTGCTTAAGCAGGCTGTCAAAGCGGGAGATGTATTCGTTACGCTGGCTTTGGCTTAAATCACGGGTATTTGCGGCCAGGTATTCGAAGTTTGCGTCGCCACCGAGCTCGAAGATTTCCTCAAGTACGTCCATTGCATGATCATGGCCGCCGGTCTTGATGAGTTGCACCGCGAGGGCTTGTTTGGCCTCTATGCTGCCGGGTTCGACTTCATTCCACAGGGTGGCGGCCGAGAGCGCGGCCTGGTCAGCTTTCAGGTAGGTAGCGATGCGAGTTGCGCGTTCGGCCAGGCCCGCATCACGGGTTTTTTCCGCTTGATGTAAATAGCTGCTGAGCAGGATGTCATAACGTTCGCGCTGCCCGGCGAGTTCGGCGATCAGCAGCGCGTAGAGTGTCTCGGGAGTGAAGGAGGCGGAGGGTAAATCCCGCACCGAGACTTGCGTGTCCGCCTCTGCTGCCACCTGCTCAAGCATTTCCTGTCGGGGCACAGAGGTGCAGGCCGACAGGGCCAGGGCGCCGATAACGGTACAGCTGATAAGTCGCAATATCTTCATAGACTCTATTTTATATTAGGTGATCGGGTTTTTGTAGCTGTCTGATGGACTCATGAATATCTTTCGACAGTAATTAACCGCGCAAATTTCAGTTTGCGGTACTTATATTGGCGATCCCGATCAGCGATCCAGCAGGCCCAAGCTGAGGGCCGGCCAATAGGTAATCACCATCAGGGCGAACAGTAACACCAGCATAAACGGCAATGACGCGAGGTACAGTTCAGTGATCGGCTTCTTGAAACGATAACTGGCAATAAACAGGTTCATCCCCACCGGCGGTGTGAAATAGCCAATCTGCATATTGGCGAGGAAGATGATACCGAGGTGGACCGGATCGATGCCGTACTGCAACGCCACCGGGACAATGATCGGTACCATGATCACCAACGCCGAGAATATATCCAGGATCGCACCCAGCATGAGCAGCACGATATTTAGCAGGATCAGGAAGCCGTACTTGCTGGTAATAACCGACTGGATCATGTCGAAGAGGCGATTGGGTAGTTCCGCATCGATCAGGTAATTGGTGAATGCCAGGGATATGCCGAGTATCAGCAGAATGCCGCCCACCATCACCATGGCGTCGCGAATGATTACAGGCAGCTGGCGCAGCGATATTTCACGGTATACCAGTACTTCTATGAACAGCAGATAAAGCACGGTGACCGCCGCCGCCTCGGAGATGGCGAAAAATCCGCCGTAAATGCCACCCAATACGATAAATGGCAGCGGGATTTCCCACTTCGCTTCATTCAGCGCGGCCAACGCTTCGGCGCTGGTATAGGCCTGCATGGGGATGGGGTGGCTACGGTTGTGCCACAGGGTCCATGCGCACAGCAGTCCTATCATCAGTAACGCGGGTAACACCCCGGCAATGAACAGGTCCTTGATATCGATGCTTTGCGGCAGGTTCATTTGCTGCACGATGATGCCGTACAGAATCAGCGGCAGGGAGGGCGCGAGTAATAAGCCCAGGCTACCGGAGGTCGTTACCAGGCCCAGGCTAAAGCGCTCTGAATACCCGGCGCGGGTCAGTGCCGGAAGCAGCAACGCGCCGATGGCGACAATCGTGACGCCGGATGCACCTGTAAAAGCGGTGAACATCGCGCAGGTAATATAGGCGACGATCGCCAAACCGCCCGGCAACCAGCCGAGCAGTGCCTGGGTCACCCGCACCAGGCGCGCTGAGGTATTGCTCTCCGCGAGCAGATAGCCCGCCAGTGTAAAAAAGGGCAAGGCGCTCAGCAATGGCGTA
>CAXMOT010000053.1:0-11560 GCA_964195105.1 uncultured Gemmatimonadales bacterium
GGCCCTGCGTGTTGAGCCGGGAGATACCGCCGATAAATTCAGGGTCTCCGGACGCGGTGAATTGCACCTTTCGGTATTGATCGAGACGATGCGTCGGGAAGGCTTTGAGCTGGGTGTTTCACGCCCTGAAGTCATCAAGAAAGAAATCGACGGCGTTATGCAGGAGCCTTTTGAGCACCTGGTTATAGACGTTGAAGATGCCCACCAGGGTGCGATCATGGAAGAGCTCGGCCTGCGTAAGGGCGAGATAACCAACATGGAGCCCGACGGCAAGGGTCGCGTCAAGCTTGAATTTACCGTGCCTTCGCGTGGTTTGATTGGATTTCGTGGCCAGTTCCTTAACGCGACCTCCGGTTCGGGCATCATGACCAGTATCTTCGATCACTATGGTCAAGTGAAAGCGGGCGAAGTTAGTTCGCGCCAAAATGGTGTTCTTGTATCCATGGTCAAGGGTAAGACTGCCGCCTTCTCGCTGTTCAATCTGCAGGAACGCGGGCGCTTGTTCGCCAGTCATGCGGAAGACGTTTATGAAGGCCAGATAGTTGGCATCCACTCACGCGGCAATGACCTGACGGTGAATCCGGTTAAGGGCAAGCAGCTGACTAATGTTCGTGCCTCGGGTACTGACGAAGCGTTGACCCTGGTTCAACCGATTACCCACACGCTGGAGCAAGCACTGGAGTTTATCGAAGACGATGAGCTGGTCGAGGTGACGCCCCACAACATTCGTTTGCGCAAGAAACTGCTCACCGAGACCGACCGTAAACGCGCTTCACGCGGCGCGGCATAGCTCGTTGGTGTTAGCCGGGCGCCTGCCCGGCTAACACCCTGTCGCTGCCTGGAGGGGCAATTCGCCTCACCCGGTGCGGCCCAATCATGGTGCCATGCACCACCCTGCTGCTTTGAGATAGTTGTCGACGCGATCCGAACCAACCGGATCGTGGTTCGATACAATTCTTTGACGCCCCAGCCATTCTTGGTAGACAATGACGCCCTCAGCTCTGTAGGGGACGATGTTGCTGCATGTGCTCGAAACCGGGCAGTCCTGACCGCAGTTTCTACTCCCCTTGCATTTTTGATTGCGCTGGAACGCATTGCTTTGGCATTGCTGTCAATCTTTCCAGTGACCTTGGCTACAGGGACCGTAAGCAACATTTCTTTGACTAACAGACAGGTTAAGCGGGTGACACTATGATCTCTTTCAAGCTAAACGGCAGCGCGATGCAATATGAGGGCGATCCAGACCAGCCAGTCCTCTGGTACGTGCGCGAACAGGCGGGACTCACCGGAAGCAAATTTGGTTGTGGAATTGCCATGTGTGGAGCCTGCACGATGCACTTGAATGGCAACCCGGTGCGTTCCTGTTCGACGCCGATGGCAGTTCTGGAAGGCGCCGAATTGACGACCATCGAAGGCCTGGATAGTCGCGCGGCCGAGGCCGTCCAGCAGGCCTGGGTGGCCGCGGATGTAGTGCAATGTGGTTACTGCCAGTCCGGCCAGATCATGTCCGCCACGGCGCTGCTCGCCAGTAACGCCAAGCCGTCTGATGAGGATATCGACAATGCCATGCGCGGCAACCTGTGCCGCTGTGCCACTTACCATCGGATACGCGCGGCTATTCATGACGCAGCCAAGATCCTGGAGGCCTGAGTTATGTATATTAAGAAATTGTTAAATACCGCCGTAGTCGCAAACAACGTCAGTCGCCGGGATTTCATCAAGGTTTCATCGCTTGCCGGTCTCGGGTTTATGGTCGGTTGCGGGAAAAGCGCCGAGCACGCCCCCGAGGCGCACGCCAAGGTTGCCGGGTCATCTCAGGACGCGTTCGAATTCAACGCGTTCGTCAAAGTGACAACCGACAATAAAGTCACGGTCGTGGTTAAGCACCTGGATAAGGGGCAGGGCGTTACAACCGGGTTGCCCACAATCGTGGCTGAGGAAATGGATGCCGCCTGGGAACAGATGGACTGGGAGTTTGCGCCGGCAGATGCCAGTCGTTACAACAACCTGTTTTGGGGGACCGCGCAGGGTACCGGTGGGTCGAGTTCCATCGCTAACTCCTGGATGCAATTACGCACCGCGGGCGCGACCGCCAGGGCGATGCTGGTTAATGCTGCCGCAGAACAATGGCAGGTGCCGGCTGCTGAGATCGAGGTCAAGCAGGGCGTGTTGAGTCATTCTTCCGGCAAATCCGGTGGCTTTGGTGAGTTTGCCGCTGCGGCGGCGAATCATAAGCCGAGTGGCGAGCCCCGGCTCAAGGATCCAGGCCAGTTCACCATGGTGGGCGCCAGCCTGCCAAGAAAAGACAGCCCTGCAAAAACCACCGGTCGCGCGGTATATACCATTGATATGCAATTGCCAGATATGCTGGTCGCGGTGGTTGCTCATCCGCCCCGCTTCGGGGCTACGGTGAAGACCGTTGATGATGCTGCGGCGAAGGCGAAACCGGGTGTTGTCGAAGTGGTTAGCACCGCTCGCGGGGTCGCCGTATTAGCGACCGGTTACTGGCAGGCTATCCAGGGGCGCCAGGCGCTCAACATAGAGTGGGATGACACCAGCGCCGAGGTGCGCAGTAGCAATGCCCTGCGCCAGTACTTTAAGGAACTGGCGAGCCAGCCGGGCGAAATGCTTCGCAACGACGGCGACCTGCAACAGGCGCTGGATACGGCGGAGCAGGTGATCGAGGCGGAGTTTGAATTTCCGTTCCTGGCCCACGCCACCATGGAGCCCCTGAACTGTGTAGTGCAGTTGCGCGCGGACGAGTGTGAAATATGGACCGGTTCCCAGGCGCAAACCCTCGACCAGCACGCTGCTGCAGCCATTACCGGGCTGTCGGTCGAGCAGATCAAGATCAACACCCTGTTTGCGGGGGGCAGTTTTGGCCGCCGCGCGGTGCCGGACAGTGACTATGTGAAGGAGGCCGTATTGATTGCCAAAGCGATGGCGCACACCGGCCCGGTGAAGTTGCAGTGGTCGCGTGAGGACGACATGCAGGGCGGCCGCTATCGTCCGATGGCCTACCATAAGCTGCGTGCCACGCTGAAAGATGGCCAGATCACCGGCTGGCATGACCACGTGGTGTCGCAATCCCTGCTCAGGGGCAGCGCCTTTGAGGCATTTATCGAGGGCCCGATCGATCCGTCGGTTACCGAGGGCGCACACAATGTGCCTTACGCGATCCCCAGCGTGCAGATCGAAGCGCAGGAAGCCGTATCCGGCGTGCCGGTGCTATGGTGGCGCTCGGTCGGCCATACCTTTAACGCCTTCGCGGTTGAGGTGTTCCTGGATCAACTGGCGGCGCAGCTAGATAAGGATCCAGTGCAACTGCGGCGAGAATTGTTAGCGAAGCATCCGCGCCACCTGGGTGTGCTTGAGCGGGTGGTGGAAGCGTCCGGCTGGGGTAAGCCGTTGGCGCCGAACCGGGGCCGCGGGGTTGCGGTGCATGAGTCGTTTAATAGCTATGTCGCCGAGGTTGCCGAGGTCACCGTGGCCGATGATGGCAGTTACAGTGTTGATCGTGTGGTGTGTGCCGTAGATTGCGGTATCGCCGTTAATCCGGATGTTATCCGCGCCCAAATGGAAGGTGGTATCGGCTTCGGCCTTGGCGCGATCATGCGCGAAGCGATAACCCTGACCGAGGGTAAGGTCGACCAGCAGAATTTCATGAATTATTTACCCTTGCGGATCGATGAAATGCCCGATATCGAAGTGCATATCATGGCTTCCGGTGAGGCGCCAACCGGCGTCGGCGAACCGGGTGTGCCGCCTATCGGCCCCGCGGTGGCGAATGCGTTGCGCGCAGTCACCGGCAACCCCATCCATGTGCTGCCGATCGGGAATAAGGTCCAGGTATAGTCAGGACCTTGGTAACCCAGGCAGGTTGCCAGCAGGCGATCCAGTCGGCATTGACAAAGTGCTGCCGGGCTCCGCGGGTAATCTCCGGAAACGTCTTGAAATATTCGCTGAAGCCCTCGAGGATGGTCGCTGCTGTGCCCGAAGGTTTCTATCGGCCAGTTCAGGCTGAATATATCCGCGCAATTAGGATATGATAGGCGCTTGTCCGCAGTGAATGGGGAGGCTGCATGCTAACGCTTTATCCGGAAGTGAAGCCCTACAACAAGTTCCGCCTGCAGGTCTCCCCGTTGCATGAGATCTACGTGGAGGAGTGCGGTAATTCAAAGGGCATTCCCGTTTTGGTCGTGCACGGTGGCCCTGGTGCCGGGTGCGACTCAGCCATGCGCCGCTTCTTCGATACCATGCAATACCGGATCGTGCTGTTTGACCAGCGCGGTGCCGGACGCTCGGTTCCCCATGCAGAACTCCAGGATAACACCACCCAGCACCTGATCTCCGATATGGAGGCGATCCGCGAGGAGTTGGGTATAGACAAGTGGCTGCTGTTTGGCGGCTCCTGGGGTTCCACCCTCAGCCTGGCTTATGCGCAGATGTATCCTGAAAATGTGCTTGGCTTGATTCTGCGGGGGATATTCCTGTGTCGCGAGCAGGACCTCAAGTGGTTCTACCAGGAAGGCGCGAGCCATATTTTTCCCGATTACTGGGAGGATTTTATCCGCCTGATTCCCGAGCAGGAACACGATAATTTGATGGCGGCCTATCATAAACGCCTGACCGGAGATGATGAACTGCTCCGCATGGCAATGGCCAAGGCCTGGTCGGTATGGGAGGCGCGCTGCGCAACGCTCAAACCGAATCATGATATTGTCGAGCACTTTACCGATCCTCATGTGGCCACTGCGCTGGCCTGCATTGAGGCGCACTATTTTGTTCATGAGATATTTATGCAACCCGGCCAGCTTCTCCAGGAAGCTGACCAGCTACAGGGCATTCCAGGTATTATTGTGCATGGCCGTTATGACATGATTTGCCCGCTGGATAATGCGGTCGACCTGCACCGGGCGTGGCCGGACTCGCAGCTGCAAATTGTCCGCGAGGCGGGGCATTCCGCGTTGGAGCCTGGCATCGTTGATGCGCTGGTGCGTGCCACCCGGGATATGGCGCAGCGGTTCCAGGATCTTATCAGGCATTGAATCTGGTCAGTGATACTCCGCCAATTGAATCCGCAACTATCATGTTGACAGCTAGATGAGGGCCTTAATCCAGAGGGTCAGCGAGGCCCGGGTGCAGGTAAACGGTAGTTGCGTGGGTGAAATCGGCTCGGGTTTGCTGGTGTTCCTCGCCGTTCAAAAAGACGATACCCCCGCCGCGGTCGAGCGCCTGTTGCACAAGGTCATCAGTTATCGGGTATTTTCCGATGCGCAGGGAAAAATGAATCTCAATGTTCAGCAGGCCGCTGGCGGATTGCTGGTCGTCAGCCAGTTTACCCTGGCGGCAGATACCCGCAAGGGCCTGCGGCCCGGCTTTTCAGGCGCGGCGGAGCCGGCAGAAGCTGAGCGGTTGTATGATTACTTTGTGGCCGAGGCGAACAAACTGGAACTTGCGGTGGCGAGCGGCGTGTTTGCCGCGGACATGAAGGTGCATCTGGTTAACGACGGCCCCGTCACGTTTTTACTGGAAGTTTAGGTCTTGCCCGGCTAAGTCTCGTCCGCAGTGTTCTTGGCTTTCCTGGCCATGCGCGAGAAAAATACCCCGATCTCAAACAGCAGCCACATCGGGAATGCGAGCAGTGTTTGCGAAATCACATCGGGCGGCGTTAACAGCATACCGAACACGAAACAGCCGACAACAATATAGGGCCGTTTTGCTACCAGGCTTTCAATCGAAACGGCCCCGGACGCCACCAGCAGGAAGGTCGCGATCGGGATTTCGAAGGCGATACCGAAAGCAAAGAATAGCTTTAGCACGAAATCCAGGTACTTGTTGATATCAGTCATGATGCTGACGCCTTCAGGCCCGACGGTAGTAAAGAAGCTGAATACCAACGGAAACACCACGTAATAGGCGAACGCCATCCCGGCATAGAATAATACGATGCTCGACAGCAATATCGGGACCGCCAGGCGCTTTTCATGGGCATACATGCCCGGCGCGATGAAGGCCCACAGCTGATGCAATATGTACGGCATGGCGAGGAACATCGATAGGACTATGGTGAGTTTGAAGGGAGTCAGGAACGGCGATGCGACATCGGTCGCAATCATCGTCGCACCTTCCGGCAGAATCGTGCGCAAGGGCTCCGCAACGAACACATAGATATCGTTTGCGAAGTATATCAGGCACAGGAAGATAACTAACACAGACACCACTGCGTGCAGGATGCGGTTGCGTAACTCGATTAGATGGCCGACCAGCGGCTGCTTGTCATCGGCGAGTTCTGGTTCAGCCTGTTGTGTCATTATTGTTTCGGGGTGTCGGTTGAGGGCGGTGGTGATTGGTCGGTCGAGGGCTGTTCATCCGCTGAATGTCCTTTATCCTCTGAGGGCTCTTTACTCGTGGAAGGCTCTTTGCCCGCGGAAGGCTCTGTCCCTGTTGATGAATCTTTCCCTGCCTGTGTTGCTGTGTCGATTTGTGGCTGATTGAGCGGAGTCATCTCGCTGGATTTGCTCCCGCTATCGTCCCAGTTAATGGTTTCGTTCAGTTGTTCCCGGGTTTGTTTGAGTTCATCCAGCAGCGCTTCGTTATAGAGCTCGCGGCGAATTTCGTCGGCACCGATTTCGCGCTCGAAGTCGCGGCGCAGGTTGGAATAGGTGCGTTTCGCTCGCCCCAGAAACTTGGCCGCGGTGCGCGCAGCCTCCGGCAAGCGTTCCGGCCCGATCACCACGAGGCCCACGAGTGCAATAATGATAAGCTCAGCAAAGCCAATATCGAACATTTGTTAGCCTGGGGATTCCGGGTAAAGTTTAGCGTCAAAGACAGCAATAACTCGGCAGGGGCTTACGCAGTCAGTAGCCCCGCTCGACTCAGTCTTTGTGCTGCGTTTTTTGCTCCGGCTCAGCTACTTTCTCTGCCTTGCCGTTGATCACCTCGCCTTCGTTTTCCTCGATGGCAGGCGTGTCGTCTGTGTCTTCTTCTTTGTGCATGGCGCTGCGAAATCCCTTAACGGCATCACCCAGGTCGGTACCGAACGAGCGTAGTCGCTTGGTGCCAAACAGTAAAATAACGATCGCCAGCACGATCAATAACTGCCAAATGCTTATGCCGCCAAAACCCATTTACCTATCCTCATGTTATGTTTGTTGTACCAATCAAGATTTACCGCGCGCGGCTTTCTCGTCGTGCCCGGATATATCAAAGCGTCGCTCGAGTTCCTTAAGGACGCTGGCAGGCGATTCGCCGAGATGAGCCAGCATAACCAGTGAATGGAACCACAGGTCGGCGGTTTCGCTGACCACCGCCTCGGTGCCCAGGCCAGCCGCAGCATCCTTCGCAGCGATAATTGTTTCCGTTGCTTCTTCGCCGACTTTCTCCAGAATTTTGTTGATGCCCTTGGCGTAAAGGCTGGCCACATAGGAGTCATCCGCCCCGACCTGTTTGCGTTGTTCCAGAATTTCGCCAAGCGCTATAAGAACATCAGTCATTGGTTATGCCTTGTCGCTGTAGATGCGCGCGGGATCCTTGAGTACCGGTTCAACTTCTCGCCATTCCTGATCATCAAGTGTAGTGTAAAAACAACTCTCGCGCCCGGTGTGACACGCAATCCCGCCCAACTGATCCACCGTTAACAGCACGGCGTCCTGGTCGCAATCGATGCGCAGGTCATGCAATTTCTGGATGTGGCCGGATTCTTCACCCTTTCGCCACAGCCGTTGCCGGGAGCGCGACCAGTAGACTGCACGTCGCTCTGCCAGGGTGGCCTGCAGCGCATCACGGTTCATCCATGCGAGCATCAGCACCCGCCCGGTCTTGTAGTCCTGGGCAATTGCGGGCACTAAACCATCGGCCGACCAGTTAACCTGGTCCAGCCACTGTGGTGACGTTTCGGTGGTCATAATAGTAAACGGCGAATCGATTAACAGCTAATAATGAAAGGATACTCTATCTAACGCCTTAGCAGCAATACGACACCGAGTATTCCAAGCGCCCAACTGGTGGCGGGAACCTCGCCGGCCAGTGTGCCCAGGTCGGTCGCCAGCACGAAGGCGACCGCGACCGCTGCCGTGCCCAGCCAGAAATTGGCGCCACGATGCTTGTCCTTCGCGAGTTGTTTCTCCATCAGCAGGAGGGTCTCCTGGTGCTGCTCGCTGTAGCTGCGAATGTGGCGAAACTGCTGTACCACGTCCAGCGCAACCTGGGGGAAATCGATGGATTGCTCAAGCCAGTCCGGCCCCTGCTCGCGTACCGCCTTGAGGATGCCCGGCGGCCCGGTACGCTCTTTCATCCAGGTTTCCATGAACGGTTTGGCGGTATTCCACAGGTCAAGATCCGGGTAGATCTGGCGGCCCAGCCCTTCGATATTGAGCAGGGTCTTTTGCAGCAGGACCAGCTGGGGCTGAACTTCCATGTTGAATTGGCGCGCCGTCTGGAACAGTCGCAGCAGGATCTGGCCGAACGATATGTCTTTCAGCGGCTTCTCAAATATCGGTTCGCAAACGCTGCGGATCGCGGTTTCAAATTCGTTGACGGGGGTGTTCTCAGGAACCCAGCCGGAATCGATATGCAGTTGCGCGACCTGGCGATAGTTGCGTTTAAAGAATGCCAGCAGCATACGCGCGAGGTAAACCTTGTCTTCACTGGTCAGGCTGCCGACGATGGCGCAATCTATCGCAATATAATGGGGGTCAGCCGGATTCTCTCTGGCCACAAAAATGTTACCCGGGTGCATGTCCGCATGAAAGAAACTGTCGCGAAACACCTGGGTAAAGAATATTTCCACGCCGCGTTCGGCGAGCTTTTTCATATCGGTGCCCTGGCGTTCGAGGGCGGCAATGTCCGCCACGGGAATGCCATGGATCTGTTCCATCACCAGCACATTTTGGCGCGTATAGTCCCAATAGACTTGCGGGATGTAGAGGACCGGAGAATCCTGGAAGTTACGGCGCAGCTGCGATGTATTGCCGGCCTCAATCAGCAGGTCGAGCTCATTAAAAATGGTGTGCTGGTAATCGGCAACGACTTCTACCGGTCGCAGTCGACGGCCATCTGCCGAATACTTTTCGGCCAGCCTGGCCAGCATAAACAGGAGGCCAATATCCTGTTTGATAATCCCGTGAATGCCGGGCCGGATAACCTTGACCACAACCTGCTCGCCAGTTGGCAGGGTGGCGGTGTGAACTTGCGCGACTGACGCTGAGGCCAGCGGTTCGGGGTCGAACGCGGTAAACAATTCGCCGACCGGCTGCTCCAGGGCCTGTTCGATAATTGCGACCGCCGCAGCGCCATCGAAGGGAGGCACCTGGTCCTGTAACTTTTGCAACTCGTCGGCAAAATCATCGGGGAGCAGGTCACGGCGGGTAGAGAGCATCTGGCCGAACTTGATGAAAATCGGGCCAAGCTCCTCCAGTGCCAGGCGCAGGCGCTCGGCATGAGGCAGGTTGGATTGAGGGAACAGCCGCGCGGGCGACAGGCTGAATAGCAATTTGATACGCAGCGGCAATGGGCTCTTGTGAACCAGTTCATCGAGCCGGTACTTACTGAAAATGTAGCCAATCCTGAGGAGTCGATGGAGTCTGCGCACGGTGCTTAGGGCCTGTTTACACTAATTGAATTGTCGATGTTGTGACTAAAAAGCCACCAATCAAGGCGCGAGAAGCGTAGTTTGGTCGTTCCAAATGAGCACCGAGCAACAATGAGTGGTGGCTTTTTAGCCGCAACCCGAAGGGCGGGGACCATTTTTACGCCCAGCGTCGTTATCAGTCGTTCATATAGAGTCACTATACGTCTCTCCTTCTGCCTGGCTGAACAAAAAATGGTCTCCAGCAGCGATATTCCAATTAGTGTGAACAGGCCCTATACCTCCTGGTTGTCGTGGTTGGAGGCTAGTTTGTCAGCGATCCTGTCCAGCCGCGCGGCCAGTCGATCGGCATCCAGCGCCAGTGACTCAATGCCCCGATAAAACTGTTCCAGCTCGGCGCGAGGGGGCATTGCGCGGGCTTCCTCATGCAGGAACTCCTCAACATTCATGACCATACTGGTGGTCGCTTGTTGGCCCCATTTGAACAGCGAGCGTAGTTGATTGCCCAACTGGTGGGCCGCAATGTCGCCGATCCACTCGGCAAGTTGAGCTTCCCAGTCAATATCGAGTTGGGCCAGCAGGTGCTGGAGTTCCTGGCTCAACTCAATGTCGCCGCTGATCTCTATCGCATCGCCGGTAAGCGCCTGCTGCCGATCGGTCGCGGTGAGCAATCCCAGTAATGTTGCGGCTGAGCCGCTGATCCGGGTGTCGGGCTCGGCATCGGTTTGGCTGAGCAAGGCCAGGCCGTCGAAGAGCGGCTGGATATACAGGTTGACCGGGGGGGACGTGCAGCGAATATGAATCAGCTTGCCGTCGAGCCGGCGTATTTTTTCCAGGGACGCCGGATCGAGCCGTAGCAGCCTGTTTAGCGCCGCTTCCGCGAGTCCGATGACACCGCTGGTGATAAGTTGTAATTCCATGAAATAGTGTGGCGGCCTAGGGCTTGATGCCCCGGTGCACCGCGACGATGCCACCGGTCATGTTGTGAAACTCGCATTGCGCCAGGCCGGCCTCGACCATCATCTGCTTCAGGGTCTCCTGGTCCGGGTGCATGCGAATTGATTCGGCCAGGTACTTGTAACTATCCGAGTCATTGGCTATTAATTTGCCCAGCTGGGGCAGTATCGAAAACGAATAGGCGTCATAGACCTTGCTCAGCAGGGGATTGTTGGGTTTGGAAAACTCCAGGACCAGCAATCTGCCGCCGGGTTTCAAGACCCGGGTCAGCGAGCGCAGCGCAGCTTCCTTATCGGTAACATTGCGCAACCCGAAGGCGATAGTGATGCAGTCGAAACTGGAGTCGGCAAAGGGCAGGCATTCGGCATTGGCCTGCACAAAAGCGGTATTGTTGCTCAACCCCTCGTCGAGCAACCGGTCGCGCCCAACACCCAGCATCGAGGAGTTGATGTCAGACAGGATGACCCTGCCGGTGGGTCCCACCAGCCGCGAAAAATAACGACTCAGGTCGCCGGTGCCGCCCGCGACATCCAGCACCGAGTGTCCGGCCCTGACTCCGCTCAGCTCGATGGTAAAACGCTTCCAGACCCGGTGAATCCCAAGCGACATGAGGTCATTCATGATGTCGTATTTGTTCGCCACGGAATGGAATACATCGGCGACGCGGGATACTTTTTCCTCTACCGGGACGTCTTCAAAGCCGAAATGGGTGGTTTCCTTTTCTGTCATGTTTTCTGGGTACTGTTCTGCGGATTGAAACGGAGGCATATTGTAACCCATGAGTTGATTATTTGCTTGGGCGCCTCTGAATAATGGCATATGCGCTCTGCGCGACCTGAAGCGTTCTTATGCAAGACGTAGTTCGCAGCTAATTGTAGTCCTTAGCAAGAACTACAACGCAGCAGATGGATGCTTCAGGACACGCCCTTCGGGGCTTACAGGTTGCCCCGCACTCTACGTTGTCCTTTTTCGGCAGGCCCAGGCATGACTTCAAAAAGACGCCTTGATTGCAAG
>CAXMOT010000054.1:0-8555 GCA_964195105.1 uncultured Gemmatimonadales bacterium
GTTAAATAGCGGGCTATTCGCCTCAAATAATCGAAAAATCTGCCTCAAACCGATCTTTCCCTCGCTACGATCACCTAAGTCCGACAGCCTCCTAGCGGGTGATTTACTGCGTCCAGCTTAACTTTCAGTAACTTGTGTGTCGCTCAATCCGGTGATGGCGCGGCCATCCAGTACGCCGTTGGACATTTCGATCACAGAGGATTTGCCTTTCTCGACATGGCTTACTTTTACCAGCAAGTAATCCCAGTCCTTGGCTAGCCAGAAATACGACTCTCGTTTTGAATCAGGTTTGCGGGTTCGTTTGATCTTGACCGTATTGAACGCACCGAGCCCGGTCTCCAGCACTTCCTCGCCGACGACCTCAAACTGCAGGGTTCTGGGATTGCGCTTCCCGGCAATTTCGTAGCTACCAATCTTGCCGTCGTTCATCAGGTCCATGCGTAACGCGGTCTGGACACTCAGGCGGTCAACAAGTCCATCAATCAGCTCATATTCCGCCGTTTCCTTTTTCCAGCTGGAGTACACTTCGCCGCTGTGGTAGTCAAACTGGTTGCTGCGGTGTTTTTTCGAGCCGAGGCTCTTGAGGGAGTAGTTATACTCGCGAGGTTGAGGATGGTTATCGCGCCAGTCGAACCGACTGGATTCCTTTAGCTTGATAAGTCGCGACGACACATCATTGGTCAGCAGCCAGCTGCCATCCTCAAGCTGGTTCAGGGTGCGCTCGGCTTTGCCCTTGAAGGGCATGATAAACTTATAATCTGCTTTAAATTCAAGATGATAGGGTCTGAGCTTCGCCGGCTCTGCGTTGGCGCCCTGGCCAATGCTGAGCAATAGCGCGCAGCTGCCCCATAATAACGTCTGTACAATTCGCTTGCTCGATTCCATTAATGTCCTAATGCGTGTCGTCATTTCCAGTGAAATCCATTTGATACCCGGTGGCGGGCAAAGGTTCATTATCCAGCAAGGTTTGCTCATTGGCGTAGGATATTCGCTTGTCGGCAAGCCAGTGCAGTGTGGCAGGATAGATCTGGTGCTCGACCTGTAGCACCCGTGAAGCCAGCTCGGTGGCGCTGTCTCCGGGCCGGATCGCCAGCATTCCCTGGATGATAACCGGGCCTGCGTCGAGCGCGGGAATGACAAAATGCACGCTCGCGCCATGGTGGCGCTCGCCGGCATCGATGGCGCGCTGATGAGTATCGAGCCCCGGAAATTTTGGTAACAGTGATGGATGAATATTGATCAGTCGACCTTGGTAGTGACGCACGAAGGTGGCGGTCAGGATGCGCATGAACCCCGCGAGTAGCACCCAGTCTGGCTGGTAGCTGTCAATCAGTTCCGTGAGTGCCGCATCAAACTGGTCGCGTGATTCGAAACCCCGGTGATCGAGTACCTCGGTAGCAATCCCTGCCTGGGCGGCACGTTGCAAACCGAAGGCGGCGTTTTTGTTGCTGATGACCGCGACAATCTCGGCATCGAGATCATCACTTTGGGTGGCGTCGATCAGCGCCTGCAGATTGCTGCCGCTGCCGGATATGAGAACAACCAGCCTGGTTTTGGCCTGCGACATGGGTATCAGTATTCCCTAGCCGACGAACTGGACCGATGCCGAATCATCTTTGCGCGCTATCACGGAGCCCACTACCCAGGCTTCCTCGCCGGCCTCCTGGAGGGTCTCCACAGCAGCGGCCGCATCGCTGCTAGACACGGCAATGATCATGCCAGCACCGCAGTTAAAGGTGCGCAGCAATTCGGTGCGCGCCACATTGCCGGCGTCCTGTAACCAGCGGAACACGCGGGGGATATTCCAGCTGGACATGTCGATTTTCGCGGCGACAGTGTCCGGCAGCATGCGCGGAATATTTTCGGTAAATCCGCCGCCGGTTATGTGTGACATCGCATGGATATCGAGTTTCTCCGCTAAAGCCAGCATCGGCTTGACGTAGATACGGGTCGGTTCGAGCAGCACTTCCCCCAGGGTTTTGCCCTCAAAGTCATCCGCCAGGCTGGCCCCGGAAAGCTCGATTATTTTTCGAATCAGCGAGTAGCCATTGGAGTGCGGCCCAGACGAGGCAACGGCGATCAGCGCGTCACCGACACGGACTTTGCTGCCGTCAATGAGTTTTGATTTTTCGGCGACACCGACACAGAAGCCGGCCAGGTCATAATCGTCGTCACTGTACATGCCGGGCATTTCAGCGGTCTCACCGCCGATCAATGCACAGCCGGCGTCCCGGCAACCCTGGGCGATGCCGGCGACAACGTCGGCCGCCACGTCTACATTGAGTTTGCCAGTGGCATAGTAATCAAGGAAGAACAGGGGCTCTGCGCCAACCACCAGCAAGTCATTCACGCACATGGCAACAAGGTCGATGCCAATGCTGTCGTGGATGCCCAGGTCCATTGCCAACCTCAGTTTTGTGCCCACCCCATCGGTACCTGAGACCAGTACCGGCTCCTGGTACTTGTTGGGCAATTCGCAAAGTGCCCCGAAGCCGCCCAGGCCACCGAGCACTTCGGGACGGCGCGTACTGGCCGCATGGCCTTTAATACGTTCGACCAGTGCGTTACCTGCATCGATATCGACGCCCGCGTCTTTATAGCTTACGCCGGAATTGTTTGGTTTGTTATCGGTTGGCTTGGACAATGGGTTGGGCCTATAAATTAGCTCCGACCATTCACATTTTCACGGACGTATCTCCCGGCGATTGGTTTGCACACGAAGGTTTTTTCCGGCTGTTCGCAAGCGAAGCTGCGTGATGGCTGGAGAAAAATAGTCGTGAAACCAATATACTGGGCGTTAGTCATCCGAAGTTGTGAACGGTTCGGGTTATGTCGATGATAAAGGATGCGCTATTCTACAGTAGCGATAGTGGAACGCCAATAATTAGGCAGCTTTTGCTTAACTGTAAGAAGGCTCCCCAGGCAGCGCATTTGGTCGGGAATGCAGGTCAGGCTGGCCATTTGCGAGACGGGTTCTTACAATACGGCCCAAGGGCAGGTAACGATGTTTTATATTAAGGTGAGGAAAGGCCGTTTGAAAACCAGCAGTAATCCAGATTGTCCGGGCCAGTGGCTGCGAGCACGAACGTTGGCGACGCGGGCGGGCATCATCTGCCTGGCGCTGGTTGCCTGGTTAGCCAGCCCAGTGGTATCTGCTTTGGAGGTGCGTGACCTGTACCTTATTGAAGTGCCGGTGCAGTCCCAATCCGACAATGAGCGCGCCAAGGCGGTTCGCAAGGGCCTGGAGCAGGTGGTGGTGCGGGTCACGGGTGCCAGCGCCGCGGCGCAAGATACCTATGTGATCAAACAACTGGCCCGGGCCCAGGATTACCTGCAACAGTTTAATTATGTTACCAGGGAGGAAGTCGGCGAGTCGGGTGACGTTGAGAGCATCAAGAAACTTAAACTGCAGTTTGATGAAACGCTGGTTAATGGTTTGCTGCGTGACGCGCGCTTGTCCATTTGGGGCGGCAACCGACCCAGCCTGATGCTTTGGGTGGTGCGCGAGCAGGACGGGCGCCGCGCCATTATGGGAGCGGGTGAGCAGGATGCCTTCACCGAAACCGTTGCGGCAGCGTCCGCGATGCGCGGAGTGCCGGTTATTTTTCCGCTACTGGATCTGGAAGACCAGGTTAACTTGACGGCGCTGGAAGCGTGGGGTCTGTTCCAGGATCGAATTGAGCAGGCGTCAGTGCGCTACAGCCCGGCCGCGATTTTGGCGGGACGGACGTTTCAGGATGCCTCTGGCAGATGGCAGGGCAGCTGGTTGTTTATATTTAATGGGCGCGCGTTTCGTTTTAATATGAGTGGAGCGGACCTTGAAGATGATATTACGGTTGCGATCGATAATGCGGCCGACCGGTTGGCTGAGTATTATGCGGTTAGTACATCTTATTCGGATCACGCGCGGTTGCAGGTATCGGTCGTCGGGATTGATTCGATCGTCGATTACGATCGCGTGACCAACTATCTTGGCCGTTTGGCCGCCGTGAGCGGCGTCGGTATCGCCCGGGTGGTCGAGGACCAGATCGTGTTTGCCATCGACACCGATGTCAGCCAGGAGAAATTCAAGGAGGAACTGGCACTGGATAACAAGTTGTCGCCATTGGAAGATGAAGAAGTGAGGCCAGGCCAGGACGCCATCATTCGCTATCGCTGGCGTCCGTAGCGATAATAGTTGCGGTCGCGACCCCATACCTGAAGGAAATTTACCGTGGATCTCAGTATTCTCCCCAACCTGATTACCCTGCTGCGATTGCTGTTGGTGGTGCCGATCGCCGCGAGCATCCTGGCGCACCATTTCGGGACGGCCTTGTTGCTGTTTGCGATCGCCAGTGTGTCCGATGGGATCGATGGTTTCCTGGCGCGCCGGTTTGACTGGGTCAGTCGCTTTGGTTCGATGCTCGATCCCATTGCCGACAAAATCCTGCTGGTAACGGTGTTTGTGCTGCTGACCTTTACCGGCTTTATACCGGTGTGGTTGGCGGTGGTGGTTATCGCCCGGGACCTGATTATCCTGACGGGTGCTACGGTCTACCATATCCTGTTCGGGGAATACGAGTTTGCGCCTACCTTTCTTGGGAAGTTCAGCACGGCTTCACAGTTTACTTTGGTCATATTGATGTTGGTTGATTTGTCGGTGACAAACCTGTCGGCATGGCTCATCAGCGCTATGGTATGGCTGGTGTTTGCAGTGAGTTCACTCAGTGGCGTTAACTATGTCTATACCTGGACGCGGAAAGCCTTCGCAGCGAGTCGCACGGCTAAATGACATTGGCTCACCCACAGTTACCGCTCACTTTGCCGATTCGTGAGGAATCGACCTTTGCCAATTTCATCGTTGGTGACAATGCGGATCTCGTCGCGCAACTCATCCGCCTGGCGCGGGGTGATGCCACGGGTTTGGGTTACATCTGGGGCTACCCCGGCAGTGGTCGCAGCCATATGTTACAGGCGGCTTGTCACTTGGCCGGCGACCGTGGTCGATCCGCCATCTACCTGCCCCTGGGCGAGGTTAAGGCGCTTGGACCGGGTGTATTGCAGGATATTGAGGATATTGACCTGATCTGCATCGATGACGTTGAGGTCGCGGTCGCCGATCCTGATTGGGAAGAGGGACTGTTCCATCTGTATAACCGCTTAATGGCATCGGGCGGCACATTGCTGGTGGCCGGTTCCGCAAGCCCTGCAGGCCTAGGGCTGGGCCTGGCTGACCTGGTGTCCCGATTGAGCAGCGGTGTGACTTATCGGATGGCGGACCTGGATGATGAGGGCCTGCTGCAAATGCTTCGCAAGAGAGCGGCACACAAGGGGCTGGCGGTTTCTCCCGAGACCCTGCGTTACCTGTTGTCCCGCTCTGAACGTAGCGTTAGCAATTTGCTGCGAGTGCTGGATCAGTTGGACGCATCGGCCATGGCCGCGGGTCGTAAGCTCACCATTCCGTTGATCAAGGACGTTATGAAATGGTAGGGTATGGATTAGCCTGCAGCGCTTGTTGCAGTGATTGCTAAAACGGCTTCTGACGTGCAGACTGGTTCAATATGCCAGGAGCCTGTCCGAGGATAGCGATCGTAGCGAGGGAGCATCATTTTGAGTTATTTTTTTTGATTATTTGAGAAGAATAGTTATTCTATTTTGCCGGAAATAAGCGGGAAAAAGGGCCAAAATGAGGTTGCCGCAGTAGATCAGTCTGTTCTCGGACAGGCTCCTAGTTATGAATACAGCACTGCTGAGTTAAGGGAATATGGTTTCAACGGATCGAAGAATTGATTTACGGGGTGCGCGGGAAGAACGCCTGTTCGTCAAGGTTATTACCTGTCCCACGGACACTGACCTGGAAGGCACCACGATCGGTTGTACCACCCAGAACGTATCTTCCAGCGGTATCCAATTGTCTGTCAGCCAGGTTATTCCAGCGGCGACCACCCTGGAACTTTGGGTCGAGGTCAAGGGCTTGCCCGGTAAGTTTTTGCTCAGCGGCGATGTGCGCTGGTGTCGGGAGGACGGGGAAAAATACTCTTGTGGCATTGAGCTTTGCGAAGGTGAAGCACCCTCTGATTTGGCCGATTGGGAAGACCTGTTTATATAAGGCACCTCTAACAGGCTGTTGAAAAACTATCTGCGTTGCTGATACGGCGTTAAAAATGGCCTCAAAATGCTCATTTATTCATATAAACTGCGCTTATTCGGTAATTTTTGCCTTGGCTCCGCTGTCTCGAAAACGTTTTTCAACAACCTGCTAAGCGATCCGCTGGTCTTTTCAGGACATCGTTACCCTCAACCTCTTTAGCCAATTTTCTTTAATTCAGTCCGAGCCAACCTTTTCCAATCTCCGTGAGTAATTCGCTCCCGCTGATCCGGGTTTCCCGCTCACCGCGCTAATAATCGAAGTATTCTCGATAAACAACCTGTTTACGCTTGTTTTGGAACGATAAATTCAGTAAATTTCCGCCCTTTGTAGATTCCGCTTTTTTACCTGATCAGTTGCGCCTGAATAGTTGTGCAGCAATTGAGGCCTGGCGGGCCACCCTCAACTGACTATGGGAGTCATTAAGTTGAAACGTATTTGTTGCTGGTGCCTGGCGATCTTATTGCCGGTTCAACCGTTACTCGCTGATGTGCTGGAATTCAATAACGGGGATCGTCTCCATGGTGAGGTTATATCCATGGGCGATGGCGTGATGATCTTCAAGTCAAATATGGTGGGTGAGATTAACGTTCCGATGTCGAGCCTCAGCTTTTTTAGCACCGATAAATCCGCAGCCCTGCATTTCCAGGATGGCACGGTCCTGCAGCAGCAAGTGCTCGGGAGTGCTGCGGGTATTGCCGTTTCGAGTGGTGAAATCGTTGCCGCGCAGTCGATCCCGGTGGCTCAGTTGGCCAAGATCAACCCGCCGCCGCTACCACCGATCGATTGGACCGGGCGCATTGGTGCCGGGCTGATCATCCAGTCCGGTAATACACGGAACCAGGATGTTAACGTCTCTATTGCCGCCAAGCGAGAGACTGAGGCCGACCGGATCACTTTCGATGCGCGATATATTGAGAACAAGGAAGAGAATGTGGATACCGGCGTAGAATCCATTAGTAAGCGGAGCTACGCGTTGGGCGGTAATTATGATTATTTCCTGGCGGATGACTGGTATGTCTACTCTAATGTGGGTGCCGAAAAGGAAGTGACGGCTAATATCGATTTGCGGTTGGCGATTGGTTCCGGTTTTGGTAATCGCTTAATCCGGACTGATGCAACTGAATTCGATATTGAACTGGGTTTAAGCTGGGTAAGCGAGAATTTTACCGATACCACCGAAGACATTGATTATGCCGCGCTGCGGGTTGGCTGGCGCTATGACCGACAACTCAGCGGCATCACCAAGTTGTTTCATAAGGGCAGATGGTATCCCAGCCTCGAGGATAATAGTGATCACCTGGTGAAGACCGAGACCGGCATCCGTACCCGTCTCCTGGATATACTCTCCGCCGAGGCGAAGATCATTTTTGATTGGGATAGCACGCCCGCGATCGATAAACGCGAGGAAGATGCTACTTTCGTACTAGGGCTGGGCTGGGATTTCTAGCTCGCATACTGTCGCGGCGCTGTTAGTTAGGGCACCTCTGAATAATGGAGTCGGTTAAATCAGAGGATTAAAGGTTAACCAGGTGCAGGCCGTTGGCGGGTTCCTCCGCAGACTCGTTTGACAGCGATTCAAAGTCAAATAGCGAGGTGTCCGCGAGGTGTGACGGCACCACGTCGCGAATACTCTTGAATATCACATCCAGCCTTCCCGGGTATTGCTTGTTCCAGTCCTGTAGCATCTCCTTGATAACCTGGCGCTGCAGGTTTTCCTGCGATCCGCACAGGTTGCAGGGAATGATAGGGAATTCCTTTAGTTCGGAATAACGGGCGATATCGCTCTCCTTGCAATAGGCCAGCGGCCTGATCACGATATTTTTGCCGTCGTCACTGAGTAACTTGGGTGGCATGGCCTTCAGTTTGCCGCCAAAAAACATGTTCAGGAACAGCGTTTCCATAATGTCGTCGCGATGATGCCCCAGGGCGATCTTGTTGGCGCCGATTTCCTCCGCAAATCCATACAGATTGCCACGCCGCAAGCGCGAACATAGCGAGCAGGTGGTTTTTCCGGGCGGGGTTTTTTCCATGACGATACTGTAGGTATCTTTTTCCAGGATGTAGTACGGAATATCCAAACCGGACAGGTAATCCGGCAATACCTGCTCCGGAAATCCCGGCTGTTTCTGGTCCAGGTTTACCGCAATAAGTTCAAAATCGATCGGGGCATGGGCCTGCAGGTTTTGCAGGATATCCAGCAGGGTATAGGAGTCCTTGCCACCGGACAGGCATACCATCACCCGATCGCCCTCAGCGATCATATTGAAATCGCTAATCGCATTGCCAACGTTGCGGCGCAGGCGTTTCTGCAACTTGTTGAAATTGATTTTGTCTTTCTGGGCGGTACTGGTCATGCGGCTGTATCTGGATAGCTCCGGGAGGGTTGCTTTTTACCCTAATCACCGCGTGTTGTAAACCGGTCACA
>CAXMOT010000055.1:0-3284 GCA_964195105.1 uncultured Gemmatimonadales bacterium
ATAAGCGGTCACCCGCGTTGTTGCGATTCTTGGCAAGGGCTAGCCTGATATTCCTGATAGCACTCTCCTGGACCGCGGTCGTCGGTGCAGACTCCGTTCCCCAGCGATCCATCACTATCATTATCGACGATGTTGGCAACAATTACGCGCTGGGCGCCCGTGCGGTAAACTTGCCAGGCCCCGTTACTTTTGCAGTCTTACCTCACAGCCCTTACGGCCAGAAGCTCGCGGAGCTTGCTTTCAATCGGGGCAAGGAAATCATGCTGCATATGCCGATGGATAACGACCAGGGGCGGCCACTCGGACCAGGCGGCCTGACGGCACAGCAAACCCAAGCGACCTTCTCTAATTACCTCGAACAGGCGATCGCATGGGTACCGCACATCCAGGGCATCAATAACCATATGGGCAGCAGCCTGACCCAGAGCAGCCGGCATATGCAGTGGGTGATGAGTTCACTCAAACGTTATCCGCTGTATTTTGTGGATAGCCGCACCTCAGCCGATTCCGTCGCCGAAAGCGTTGCCGTGCGCAATGCGATCCCAACGCTGCGCCGCGACGTATTCCTGGATCATGATCCGGACCCGCAGGCCATTAACATCCAGTTCAAGCGACTGCTAAAACTGGCTTACGAAAACGGCAATGCGGTGGCTATTGGACACCCCTACCCCAGCACGCTCGGTTATCTTGAAACCGTGCTGCCGAAACTCGATGCACTTGGCATCAAGGTAGTCACACCCTCGGGCATGCTGGAATTGAGAAATGAACGGCCGGTGATAACCGCGGAAATGCCAAGCCCCAGTGTGGCAGCCAACCCGGATAGCCGTCGCTGCGAACTCGCACAGGAATTACACATCACCCGCGTGACCTGCGGTTAGCGTGTGGCCAGCCATGTTGCAGTTAAAGGGATCTAAAACTGCGACCGAACTTCAATACCCCGGTCGGCCATATGATCCTTGGCTTGCTGAATTGAAAACTCACCGAAGTGAAAAATGCTGGCCGCCAGGACCGCATCGGCTTTGCCGCGAGTAACGCCTTCCGCGAGGTGCTCCAGGTTACCCACCCCGCCCGACGCTATAACCGGCACCGACACCGCATCACTGATCGCGCTGGTGAGCTCAATATCGAAGCCGATGCGCGTGCCGTCCCGGTCCATACTGGTCAGCAGAATCTCGCCGGCACCGTAATCAACCATCTTGCGCGCCCATTCGATGGCATCCAGGCCGGTCGGCTTGCGGCCGCCATGAGTGAAAATCTCCCAGCGCGGCATCTCGCCTTCGCCACTTACCCGCTTGGCATCGATCGCCACCACGATGCATTGCGCACCGAAGCGTTGCGAGGCTTCCCGCACAAATTCAGGATTGTGCACGGCCGCCGTATTGATGCCCACCTTATCGGCGCCGGCATTAAGCATGCGACGAATATCGTCGAGCGTGCGAATACCGCCGCCAACCGTTAGCGGAATAAACACCTGGCTGGCGATACTTTCCACCACATGGACCATGGTGTCTCGACCTTCATGGGTGGCCGTAATATCGAGGAAGGTGATCTCGTCGGCACCCTGCTGGTCGTAACGCCGGGCAATCTCGACCGGATCGCCGGCATCGCGTATCTCGACAAACTTGACGCCCTTCACGACGCGACCGTTATCGACGTCCAGGCAGGGAATGATGCGTTTAGCTAAACCCATGTCAGTTATTCCCGTTCCCTGATTGCAACTCATCGCACAGGGCCTGGGCCTCTTGCAGATCGAGCGTGCCCTCGTAAATAGCGCGCCCGGTGATGGCGCCACAGATACCCTGCTCCGCCACTTCCGCCAACGCCCTGACATCATCAATATTGGTCACGCCACCCGACGCAATCACCGGAATGCCTGTCGCATTGGCAAGCCGCAGCGTCGCGTCGATATTAACACCCTGCATCATGCCGTCGCGGTCGATATCGGTATATACGATGGAACTGACGCCGGCCTGCTCGAATTCTTTTGCCAGTTCGATCGCGCTGTAGGTTGACGCACTCGCCCAACCATCGGTCGCAACCAGACCGTCCTTGGCATCCAGCCCGACGATGATGTGGTCGGGGAATTCGCGGCACGCCTCAAATACAAACTTGGGCTCCTTCACCGCCTGGGTACCCAGAATCGCATAATCGACGCCGGCATCCAGGTAAGCCTCAATCGTAGCCAATGACCGAATCCCGCCACCGATCTGCACCGGCAGTTCGGGATGCGCGGCAGATATCGCCGTGACGATTTCGCCATTGACCGGCTCGCCGGCGAATGCGCCGTTCAGGTCCACCAGGTGCAAGCGTCGCGCACCCGCGGCCACCCACTGCGCGGCCATGGCCACCGGGTCATCAGAAAACACCGTGGAATCTTCCATGCGCCCTTGTCGCAGGCGCACACATTTACCATCTTTAAGATCTATGGCCGGAATTATCAGCATTCGGAACTCCCATCCCAGCTTACAAAATTACGCAACAGTTGCAGGCCTGCACGCTGGCTCTTCTCGGGGTGAAACTGGACTGCAAACAGGTTATCGCGGCACAAGGCTGCGGCGAAGGGCAGTCCATACTCGCATTCCCCGGCCACCACCGAGCCGGGCGCAGCATCTACATAGTAGCTGTGCACGAAATAGAAACGGCTATTATCGGGAATGGATTCCCACAACGGGTGCGGCACCGACTGGCGCACCTGGTTCCAGCCCATGTGTGGCACCTTCAGCTTTTCCCCATGCGCATCCCTGAGGTCGGCGCCGAAAAAGCGTACCTCACCCTGGAACAGGCCCATGCATTCCACGCCGCCGTTTTCCTCACTATGGGCCATCAGGGCCTGGATCCCGATGCAGATCGCCAGCACCGGCTTGACCGCTACCGCTTCATGCACCAATTCGTCAAACCCCAGGCGTCGAATCTCACCCATACAGTCTCGAATCGCGCCAACCCCGGGCAACACAATGCGATCGGTCTGCGCAATGACCTTCGGGTCCGCGCTCACAATCACCTCCGCGTCGGGGGCGACATGCTCAAATGCTTTGGCTGCGGAATGCAGATTCCCCATACCATAATCAATAATACCAATGCGGCACTTTGCCATGAATTTCAGCTCGTAAGAATATAATCGTTGATCAACATAGTAGTACTCTAACCACCTGATAACTCCGGATTCAGCGAGCCGAGAAGCGGTTGCCCGCCAGGCGCGATTCGCAGGGAATGGCTAGCCCGAGCGGGCATTTCGTCAAGGCAGCGCCGCTTAAAGCGCGCCCTTGGTCGAAGGCATCACACCC